>NZ_JALKFY010000798.1:0-41041 GCF_023242985.1 Frankia sp. Mgl5
CTGAGTGAGTCCATGGACTCACTCAGTCGCCACACTTTCGCTACGCGCGGTCATATTGTCTACTTAATTGGTAGAGAATATGGGCTATACTCTTGGTGTGCGCGTGTTTTTCCGCCCGGGAGGAGGGCCGGCATGGCGCTGCCTGATTTCGTCGTCATCGGGGCTCCTGAAGCCGGGACGTCGAGCCTGCACGCCGCACTCACCCGCCACCTGGGCCTGGCGATGTCCCCCGTGGCGGAACCGGGCTACTTCCTGACCTCCGGACGTCCCCGGGACGAGGCCAGCCCCCCCGGCCACGGCGGCGGTGCCAGCTCCGCCGGCCCCGGGGGAGCTCGGGCCGCGGGCGGTGCTGGCTTAACCAGCGAGAACTACATTTGGTGCCTTTCGGACTATGAGACGTTGTTCCGGGGTGGTGACGGGCGTCGTCCGCGCGGTGAGAGCACTCCTTACTACCTAGCCGAGTTCTCCGCCCAGCGGCGGATGCACGAGCTCCTGCCCTACCTGCGGATGATCGCCGTCCTGCGTGACCCGGTGGAGCGCGCCTACGCGAACTGGCTCGCGCACCGAAGGGCCGGGCTGGAACCGCTGCCGACCCTGATCGAGGCGCTCGACGCCGAGGAGGAACGGCGCGCGGCCGGCTGGGGTCGCAGGTGGCGGTACGCCGAGCTCGGGAGGTACGGCGTCCAGCTGCGGCGGTTGTACACCCTGTTTCCGCCGAGCCAGGTGCTGCTGGTGCGTTACCGGGACCTGGTCCTCGAACCCGCGGCCGTGCTGCGTCGCGTCTGCGGATTCGTCGGGGCGGTCGACCCGGCGGCCGGTTTCGGGTGCGACAGCCGGATTTTCGCGCCGGCGGCAATCGATCCCGGCACGACGCGCGTTGTCAGGGAGGCGGTCCCGGCGGCCGTCGATCCGATGGACGCCGTGCTGGCCGAGCTGCGGCGCAGCCTCAGGCCGGGTCCGCCGCCACCGCCCGGCCTGCGCGAACAGGTCCTCGACCGGTTCCGGGACGACATCGCCCTACTCGGCCAGCTGACGGGATCCTCCTTCGCGGAGTGGCTCGACCGCGGCGACCTCCCCCTGACCGCCGGCCGCTGACCCGCGCCCACCGGCCCGCCGACGGCTGACCTGTAGGAGGTGGACGCGCGGCCTGAAGACGGTAGCGTCGGCCCGGATGAGCACACAAGCGGGTGACAAGGCCGAGCCGGACGTGGTGGAACTGCGTCCGCTGCCCTACGACGGTGTCCGCTCCGTCGCGGTCGGCACCGTCATGTGGCTGATCGCCCTACTGGTCATGATCCCGTTCGCCGACGATCTGCGGGCGGATGGCCGGCTCTGGTGGATCGCGACGGCGGCGGTCGGCTTCGTGCTCGGGCTCATGGGGCTGTGGGTCGTCGTGCGACGCCGGAATCGGCTGCGCACGACCGCCGCCGAGCCCGACTGAGCACCAGGAATCAAAGATCGTCGAGGTCGTCCTCGGCCTGACGGCGGCCGGCGCCGTCGGGGTCCCGCAGCGCGGCGGCCAGTCCGTGCCGGCGCTCCCACTGGCCGGCCCGCCAGGCCAGAGCCCGGGCGAGCGCGTCCGTGCCGGCCTCGGCGTCGACGTGGATCTCACCGCCGATGCCGCCGACGACCCGCCACGGCACCCGGACCCGTCCCCCGCCCAGGCTTGAGATCCACAGCTCGGGATGGACCTGGTACCGCGCGACGAGGGGACGCGCGGCGCCCGGCACCGCGCCCAGGTCGACCCCGTCGAGCGAATCCGGGGTGTCCGCGGCCTCGACCAGGGTCGCGCTCCCGACGACGACCGCGTTGCCGGCCACCATGACGGTCCTCGTCACGGCCCTGCCCGGAACCGCACCGCGGACGCCGCTGACGCCACCGCCACCGGTACCACCGCCACCGGTACCGGCTCCGGCCGAGGCAGCGCTGCCAGCGATGGAACCGCCGGCCTGAACGGTGCTGTCGATCAGAACAGCGGATCCACCGAATCCAGCGGATTCGCTCAGTCCAGTGGATTCGTCCAGTACGGCGAAGTCGGCCAGCTCCGAGGCGAGACGCAGCCCGAGGATGTGCGCGGCCTCGGCGGCGCGATCCAGTGGCAGGCGCAGCGCGGGATGGTCGGCGCCGATCACTTCGAGCAGGTCCGGTGCGTCCACGACCACCACGTCGGCGGAGCGGAACACCCCGGTCGGGGTTCGTACGGTCAGCGGCGGATCCAGCCTTGGGCCGGTCGTGCCGGAGGGGTCGGCCCCGAGCAGGCCGGCCGCGCTCACCGCGGCCATGTAGAGCGTCCGGGCCGCCGGCCAGCCGATCTCGCGGTCGGCGTCGCCGAGCCGGTCCAGCAGGTCGACCACCGCGTCCGGGTCGGTGAGCACGTCGTCGAGGGTGAGCCGGCAGCCGAGCCGGCGCAGCAGCTCCGGGTCGACGCCCGGCAGCGGCGCGCCCGGCGCGAACAGCCCGGTCAGCAACGGATCGGCGCCGGGCAGGACGAGCTCGCCCGGGGGGAGCCGGGTATCCGGGTCGCCATCCACCGGCAGCAGCGCGTGCCGGGCCAGCCACCAGCGGGTGTACGAGGGTTCGGCGCCGAGAACCACCCGGCGCAGGGGCGGACGGGCGAGCTCCGCAAGCGCCTCCGGCCATGTGTCGGGGTCGACGAGCTCAAGGTCGCGGACGGCCGCGAAATGCCGGACAACCCGCGGCGCCCCTGGCACACCGTGGCCGGAGCCTCGCCCGTCACCGGAAGCCGCGGTGCCCCGTTCCCCCGCCCGGTCGGCGGCATCGTGGACGTCGTCCGCCCAGGTGTCGCTGTCGTCAAGCTCGAGCAGGACGGGCTCGTCCGGGTCGAGGGTCACGTCCGACGCGTAGAGGACGCCGAAGGTCCGCAGGACGCCGACGGCTTCGAGGACATGGTCCGGCCAGGCGGTGCTCAGCCGTGGGTCCAGGGCGCCGAACGGCGCCTCCTCGGCCAGCAGGCGGTCGAGCGGCCCGTCGGCGATCACCAGCTCGGACGCGGGCGCGAAGCCGCCGCCCTGTTCGGGAAGCAGCAGCCCACCCAGCCACGACGGCATCGCGGACGCCCCCTGCTCCGGGTGCGGATCACCCACGGTGTCGGACGGGAAGCCGCCGCCGTCCAGCCCGTCATCGCGGCCGTGCCCGTCCAAATGTGCGGTGTGCTCGTCCGAATGGACGGTGCGCCCGTCTGAACTGGTGGCGTGCTCGTCCGGATGAGCGGTGTGTCCATCCGGGACGATCGCGCGCACCAGCGCGAGTACGGCGGCGGCGAGGGTGTCCAGCTCGCCGGGGTCGTCGTCGGGGTCGGCCTGGGTGACGGCCTCGCGTACCGCCGGGTCCCGCAGCACCCCGGCCGGCGTGCCCTCCGAGGCGCCCAGGGTCCGCAGCACGTCGCGGGCCGTACCCGCGCACGCGTCGGGATGGACGACGCGCAGCGGCAGCCCCGATCGGGCCAGGGCCACCACGTCCAGATCGGGGGTGGGTAGCAGGGCCCCGCGCGGTCCGGTGACCATCCGGCTGGGTGGTGTCGCCGGGTCGGCTCCACCCCCGTCCGGTCCGGTCCCGGTGGACGGATCAGCATGGGCGAAGGCCGGCGTGGAGCCGAGGTCGTCGCCGTCGGGCACGACCACGACCGGAACCGGCAGCGCGCCCAGGGCGTCCCGGTCGGGTGCGGTCAGCAACAGCGGGTACAGCCCGGCCCACCAGGACGGCGTCCGTCGCATGCCGCGCAGGACCTCGACGACGGCCCCGGTGTCCAGGCGGCGGACGCCCAGGAGGTCGAGGGCGGGCCGGCGGCGCCGGGTGGCGAACTCGGCCGGCAGCAGCCCGTCGAGCACGGCATCGTCGGCCTTCCCCGCCGCGGCGAAGTCCGCCAGGTCCAGGTCCGTGGTGAGGTCGGTGCCGGAGCCCGTCTCGGCGCCCGCGCGCAGCAGGTCGGTGACGGCGTCCGTGGCGGGGCCGAGGTCCAGGACGAGGCAGTCCCGGCCGCGGCGGCCGCCCGGCAGGACGGGGGCGTCCGGCAGCAGCGCGAGCAGGCGGTCGCGCAGCCGGCCGTCCACCTCGCTGCGGGGCAGCCCGGTCGGCACGAGGTCCAGGACGGTGAGGGGATCGGGAGCCGCGTGGCGCCCCCCGTCCGCGCGGTGGTCACCGCTCTCGGCGCTGTCCGGTCGGGCGGTGGCCAGGTGAGCGGCGAGCGCGACGACCGTGTCGGCGAGCCGGTCGGTGAGCCAGTCCCGCAGGGGCCCGGGCACGGTGTGCCGCCGGGACGGATCGAGCGGCAGGTCGACGCTGATCAGCGCGGGCAGGCCGACGGCCTCGTCGGTCGGCTGCGGCGCGCGCACCACCTGCGCCACCTCGGCGGGCCAGTCGCCGTCCGGGATCATCACCCGGGCGTTGTAGGTGGTCCTGTCACGTTCCTCGACCGGGCGGTCGGCGAGCAGCTCGGACGGGATCGAGCCGCGGTGGACACAGCCGCGCCACCGCGTGCCGTCGACGGTGGCGATTTCGAGGTCGGTTCCGTCCGGCCCGGGGAGCACCGGCTCCCAGACGCACCGGTGGGTTCGGACGTCGCCGTCCACCTCGACGACGATCTCCTCAAGGCCGGGCAGGACGAGAGGCAGCGTGGGGTCGAACGCGGCGATGAGCTCGCGTGCCGTGGCCGCCGCCGCCGTGTCCCGCAGCGGCAGCCGGACGACGGTGTCGAACCCGTCGCCGGGCCCGGACGCCGGGTCGCCGAGGTCGAAGGGCAGGCGCAGGACGGGCACGGCGCCGGCGCGGCGGTCGAGCTCGCGGCGCAGTGCGTCCGCGCCCGTCGCGACAACCAGGTCGGCGGTGCGTCGGCGCGACCACTCCACCCCGCGCCACGCCACGCCGTGCCGCTCCACCCCGCGCAGGTCCGTACTGTGCTGGTCGGCGTCACGCCAGTCCGCCGCGTCGCCGGGGCCCGAGGGTGCCCGGGAGACGATCGACGGCGTGTCCGTCACCGCGAGGACCGCGGCGAAGCCGGCGCCGAAGCGGCCGACTGCCTGCACGTCGCGCTTCGCGGACGCGCGCAGCGTCGACAGGGCCTCGACGCCGGCGGCGGTCAGCGGGGCGCCGGTGTTCGCCACCTCGAGCAGCCCACCCGGCCCGCCGTGCGGGTGCTGCCCCGACGTGAGCCTGATGTGTACCTTTGCCGGCACACCGGCGGCCGCCGCCGCGTCGACCGCGTTCTGGAGGAGCTCGACGAGCAGGCGGTCTCGGTAGGCGCCGAGAGCGGCGTCCTCCTCGGCGTTCGCGTCCTCCCGGAAGCGGCTCGCGGAGGCGGCCCACGCCTCGATGACACGTGCCCGAAGCGCCGCGGTGTCGAACGGGGTGGCATCCACGGCCTCATCCTCGCCCGTGGCGGGACGGCCGAGCGGCGAGGGGTGCCGCGACCGGCGTCCCGAGAGCCGCCGCCGCCGCGCGGGACCGCTGTGCGCGAGCGCCGTGTGGACGCCGGTGGGACAGCGGTGGGACGGCGGCACGCACGAGAGGGGAGACGAGTCCGGTGGCACGGGGCGATGCGCAGGACGGCGATGCGCGCGGCGGCGCGGCCCGGGAAGGTACTGCGCGGGGTCGCGCGGGGCGGGGGGGCTCGGCGCGGCGCGGGGGGCGCGGCGGCGCGGCGGGATTCGCGCCGGCGCTGCCAGGGGCCCTGGAGGAGCAGTGGAAGGCGATCTCCGGCCACGTCGGCGGGCTCCCCGACGAGGCGTTCGCGGGCCCGAGCGCACTGCCCGGCTGGACTACCGCCGAGCTCGTGCTGCACACCGCGCGCTCGGCACTCGCCCTCAGCGCCGCGCTGCGCGGGGACCCGGCGCCCGGCCTGGCCGGGGGATCAGCGGGCGGCTCGGGCGGAGGACCGGTGGGCGGCTCGGGAGCGGAGTCGAACCTGGCCCGGACCGGCGGTGCGCCGCTCGTGACCGCGGCCGACTACCTGGCCGGCACCGGAGCCCGGGCCGAGGCGATCGCGGCCACGGCCCGGGATCTCGCCGCCGGCCAGGCTCCGGAGGCGGTGCGCGAGGCCTTCCGGGACGCCGTCACGGGCGCCGCGGCGGACCTGGCTCGCCTCCCACCGGACGAGATCGCCGACCGGTTGGTGATCATCCCGGGTGGGCGCATGCGGCTGGGTGAGTTTTTGCTCACCCGAGCGGTGGAAGCGGTCGTCCACGGCCTGGACCTGGGTGTGCCCCCGGCGCGCCCCGCGCTGAAGACCGCCGTGCGGCTGTTCACGTCGATGCTCGCCGAGCGCGCTCCGGGGCACGCGGTGGAGCTGCGGGTGCCCCCCTTCTCCGCCGTGCAGATCGTCGAGGGGCCTCGGCACACCCGCGGTACACCGCCGAACGTCGTCGAGGCCGACCCGGCCGCGTTCGTCCTGATCGCGACGGGCCGGCTGGCCTGGGAGGCGGCGCTCGCCGACGGCCGGATCCGCGCCAGCGGCGAGCGTGCCGATCTACGGTTCCTGCTGCCGCTGCTCGCCTGACCGCATCCGGCCCGCCTGCCGGACGGCACCGGGCCGGCCTGCCCTGAGGGCATCCGCCGCCCGCTCGACGGCACCCGCCGTCCGCCTGACGGCGCCTGGATGTTCGCCTGGTCGCAACCGGGCGGGCCGGTGTGCGTGTTTGTCGTGTTTTCTCCGTGACCTCTGTGTCGCGTGACGGGGGAGATCGCGCTCGACCGGCCGATCGGCGTCCCCGCTGCTAGCGTTGGTTATGTGGGGAGTCGAGGGCGGGCGTGAACGTCGGATGGTCCCGGGGTGCTTCCCGTGGCTGTCGGTTGATGTGAGTGTCGTCGTGTCCGGGAGTGTCACGACATCGCCTTGAACCCGCCCCGTTCCTCCCGACATCTCGGTCACCCTGACCTCTCTAGGAGACCTGGTGCCACACGTCGCCCACAGCGACGACCCCGCATCTCGCCGGGAGTCGACGTCCGTCCGCCGCCCGCCGCAGTCTCGCGACGGCCGCCGTCGCGACGGCCTTCTCCACGGTGCCCCGCGCAACGGTGATCCTCTCGGCGGTGATCCTCTCGACGACGATCCCGGCCCGCGCGACGCCTGTGGCGTCTTCGGTGTCTGGGCGCCCGGGGAGGACGTGGCGAACCTCACCTACTACGGCCTCTACGCCCTCCAGCACCGCGGCCAGGAGGCCGCCGGGATGGCGGTCGGCGACGGCCGCACCGTCGTCGTGTTCAAGGAGCTGGGTCTGGTCGCTCAGGTCTTCGACGAGATCACCCTCTCCAGCCTGTCAGGGCACGTGGCCGTCGGGCACACCCGGTACTCGACCACAGGCTCGTCCACCTGGGAGAACGCCCAGCCGTCCTACCGGACGGCGGGTTTCGGCGGGCCGATCGCGCTCGGCCACAACGGCAACCTGACGAACATCATCGAGTTGGCCGGGTCGCTCGGCGACAGTGAGGGCGGCCAGGGCGCCACCACCGACTCCGACCTGATCACCGCGATGCTCGCCGCGCATCCCGGCCCGACCCTGGTCGACGCCGCGCTGGACGTCCTGCCCCGGCTGGCGGGCGCCTTCTCGCTGGCGTTCGCGGACGCGTCGACCCTGTACGCGGCGCGGGACCCGCACGGCATCCATCCGCTGGTGCTCGGCCGGCTCGACGACCGGCCGGAGGGCGCGTGGATCGTCGCCAGCGAGACCGCGGCGCTCGACATCGTGGGCGCCCGCTTCGTCCGCGAGATCGAGCCCGGTGAGCTGGTCGTCATCGACGCGGACGGCCCGCGCTCGCTCACGTTCGCCCAGGCCGACCGGCACGTCTGCCTGTTCGAGTACGTCTACCTCGCCCGCCCGGACACGACGATCGGTGGCCGGTCGGTGCACGCCACCCGGGTCGAGGTGGGCCGGCGGCTCGCCCGGGAGGCACCGGTCGAGGCCGACCTGGTGATCCCGGTCCCGCAGTCCGGTGTGCCGGCCGCGGTCGGCTTCGCCGAGGCGTCCGGCATCCCGTTCGGTGAGGGCCTGGTCAAGAACTCCTACGTCGGGCGGACGTTCATCCAGCCGTCGCAGACCATCCGCCAGCGGGGCATCCGGCTCAAGCTGAACCCGTTGCGCGACGTCATCGAGGGCCGCCGGCTCGTCGTCGTGGACGACTCGATCGTGCGCGGCAACACCCAGCGGGCCCTGGTGCGGATGCTGCGCGAGGCCGGGGCGACCGAGGTGCACGTGCGGATCTCGTCGCCCCCGGTGCGGTGGCCCTGTTTCTACGGCATCGACTTCGCCACCCGCGCCGAGCTGATCGCCAGCGGCTGTGGCGTGGAGGAGATCCGGCGCTCGCTGGGCGCCGACTCGCTCGCCTACGTCTCCCTCGACGAGCTGGTGGAGGCCTCCGAGCAGCCGGCGGACGCGCTGTGCCGGGCCTGCTTCGACGGCATCTACCCCGTTCCGCTCGCCGACTCGGACAAGCTGGGCAAGTACCGGCTGGAGCCCTTCGGGCCGCAGACCACGGAGGAGGTCATCGCGCAGGCCCTCCGGGACCGGGTGACCCTGGGCATGAACGGCGCGGACCCGTCCCCCGACAATCACGATCTCGACCTCGAACCCGTCCCGCTCGAGCCCGCCCAGGACGTCGGCGCCGCGCGCGCGAACGGGGCACGGCCCGACGGGACGAGGGCCGACGCCGTGGCGGTCGACGGCGCACCGGCCGACGGGTTGGCCACGAACGGAGCCATCACGAACGGCGTGGCAGCCAATGGGGTGGCCACGAACGGCGTGGCAGCGAACGGAGCCGCCACGAACGGGGCCACGGTGAACGGGATGACAGTGGACGGAGTGGCAGTGGACGGCGCACCGCTGGGCAGCGCGCGGTGGTGAGGCACGCCAACGGATCCGGCCAGGGCTCAGAGGCCGGCGGCCAGGAGAGCACCACCGAGGGGCGCTCGGTCTCCTACCGGGACGCCGGGGTCGACGTCGAGGCCGGCGACCGGGCCGTGCAGCTCATGCGCCAGCACGTCGCCCGCGCCACCCGGCCCGAGGTCGTCGGGTCACTCGGCGGCTTCGCGGGCCTGTTCGCGCTGGACGTGGCCCGTTACCGGCGCCCGCTGCTCGCCTCGTCCACCGACGGCGTGGGCACGAAGATCGCCCTGGCCAGGGCGATGGACGTCCATGACACGGTGGGCATCGACCTGGTCGCCATGGTGGTCGACGATCTCGTTGTCTGCGGCGCGGAGCCGCTGTTCCTGCTCGACTACATCGCCTGTGGCTCCCTCGAGCCGGCGCGGATCGCCTCGATCGTCGCCGGGATCGCCGCCGGCTGCGAGCAGGCCGGGTGCGCCCTGGTGGGTGGCGAGACCGCGGAGCACCCCGGCCTCATGGGAATCGACGACTACGACCTGGCCGCGACGGGGGTCGGGGTCGTCGAGGCCGACGCCGTGCTCGGGCCGGAGCTGGTCCGGCCGGGGGACGTGGTGGTCGCGATGGGGTCATCCGGTCTCCACTCCAACGGTTTCTCGCTGGTAAGACACATCCTGTTCGGTCCGGTCGAGCCTGACCAGCCCGGAGGCGTCTCCGTGGCGGGTCGGGAGGCACTGGCGAGGCATGAAGAGGCCCTGGGGACGACGCTCGGGCAGGCGTTGCTCACGCCCACCCGCATCTACGCCCGGGACTGCCTGGCCGTCATCGAGACGACCGAGGTGCACGCCTTCGCCCACATCACCGGCGGCGGTCTCGCGGCGAACCTGGCCCGCGTGATCCCGCCGGGGACGGCTGCCGTCGTGGAGAGATCGACCTGGGCTCCGCCGGCCGTGTTCGGCCTGCTCGCCGAGCGCGGCGGGGTGAGCGAGGCCGACATGGAGGCCACGTTCAACCAGGGGGTCGGAATGGTCGCGGTCGTCGCTCCCGCCGAGGCCGAGGCCGTGGTGCGGACGCTGGCTGACCGCGGCGTCGCTGCCTGGATCGCGGGGCGGGTCGAGCCGCTGCCCGGTGGAGCTGGAGAGGACGGCGTGGCGCGCCTCGTGGGCGCCCACCCCTGACGCGGCCGGCGGCCCGGCCACGGGCGGCCCTGGTGCGGCTCGCCCCGCCACGGCCGCCCGGGCAAAGGGGCGGCTGGTCACGAGCCGGCTCGTCGGGGGCCGCGTGCGGACCAGCCCGAACACCTGCCCGCGGGACATCCACGTGGGCGGCCGGCCATCACTGACATGGGAGGCTCCTCGGTCGGGAAGATCCTGACCTCTGAGACTCTAGGACGGAACACCGACAGTTCCGCCCAGCTCGGTTCGGCGCCCGGTGTGCCCGCGCGAGGCGGGCGTACCGGACTCGATCTGCTGCCGACATGGACGACCACCTGTCGCCAGGTGGTCGCAGCCGGTCCCCCCGGATTTCCCGGAGGCCCGGCGTCGGCCGGGGCAGCCCCGGGTTCAACGGGACGAGCGGTGCTCGTCCTCATCGTCCAGGTAGGCGTCGTAACCGTAGTCGTCATCCGAGTACGGTTCGTCGCTCTCGGTCTCCCGCGTAGTACCCGCGCCCAGATCCGCCTTCAACCGGTCGAGATCCATAGTGGGCGAGTTGTACTTGAGCTCGCGGGCGACTTTCGTCTGCTTGGCCTTCGCTCGGCCGCGCCCCATGGCTCGACCCCCTCGAACATGACGACGGGGACCCGCCCCGGTGCTCTCACTGTCTCGTGCTTCCCGAGACTACAGGGATCGCAGCCTACTCGGCACGCCAACCCGACAGTTACCTGTCGTCGGACAACACGGCGTAGATCATCTGACCCCCACGGATGGTCCCGGGACTCCCCTGACAGCGGGCGCGTGGGCCCGCCGCGACGCCCGCGCGCCGGTGCCCGATGTGCCCAGCGTCACGACTTCCGGGGGGTGGGAAAGGCGTGCTGGCACACGGGTTCCGGGCGTGCCCGCCGGTGATGGTCAGGGCAGCAGGATGCCCCGCAGCCGGCCGATGTCGGTCATCCGGCGCTCGGCGAAGCGTCCCGCCGCCACCGCCGGGGTGGTGCCCTCCGCCTCGGCGAGCCGGAAGATGTCCAGCGCCGTGTCGAAGATCCGGGCGGCCCGGGCCCTGGCCCGTTCCGGGGAGTACCCCTCGATCTCGTCCGCCACCTGGATCAGTCCGCCGGCGTTGACCACGAAGTCGGGCGCGTACAACACGCCCGCGTCGGCCAGGATCTTGTCCATGCCCGGGTGGGCCAGCTGGTTGTTCGCCCCGCCGCAGACGATCTCCGCCCGCAGCGCGGGCACGACCTCGTCGGTGAGCACCCCGCCCAGCGCGCAGGGCGCGTAGATGTCGACCTCGGCCCGGAGGAGCTCGTCGGGGTCGGTCACCAGCTGGACCTCGGGATGGCGGGCTCCCAGCCGCCGCAGGGCGCCCGGATCGGTATCCCCGGCCAGAACGGTCGCCCCCTCTTCCACCAGGTGCCCCACGAGGCGCAGGCCGACCTTGCCGACCCCGCTGACGGCGACCCGGCGCCCGGCGAGCGAGGGTGTCCCCCATCGGTGCCGGGCGCAGGCGCGCATCCCCTCGAAGACGCCGTACGCGGTCAGGACGCCGGAGTCGCCCGAGCCGCCGTGCGCCGGCGAGCGGCCGGTGACCCAACGGGTCTCCCTGGCGACGGTGTCCATGTCCTCGACGTACGTCCCGACGTCGCAGGCCGTCACGTAGCGGCCGCCCAGCGAGGCGATGAAGCGCCCGTAGGCGCGCAGCAGCGCCTCGGTCTTGTCGTGGGCGGGGTCGCCCAGGATGACGGCCTTGCCGCCGCCGAGGTCCAGGCCCGCGCAGGCGGCCTTGTAGGCCATCGCGCGGGAGAGCGCGAGGGCGTCGGCCAGTGCGGACGCCTCGTCCGGATAGGCGTGGAACCGGGTGCCTCCCAACGCCGGCCCCAGCGCGGTCGAGTAGATGGCGATCACGGCGCGCAGGCCACTGGCTCGATCGGAGCAGAACACCACCTGCTCGTGCTCCGCGCCGGCCTCGAACACCGACGAGACTCCCGTGGACGTGCCGACCACCGCTGACATGACCGAGCCTCCCTCCGGACGGCTCCGCGAGCCGGCGGCCCGTGAGCCGGCGGCCCGTGAGCCCTGTGCGCGGCGGGCTCCCGCCGGCCGCTGCGGCGAACATTACGGGCCCGGCCCGCGCGGCTCCTGTCGTGCGGCCGCCGCCGTCACGGCCGCCGTCACGGCGGTGCCGGAGGTCACACGCCCGTCGCGAGGCTCGGCCGTGACCGCGAGGCTCGGCCGTGACGCCGGCGCCGCCCGACGGGGCGTGGCCGCCGTCCGGGCGGCCCTGACGGGCGCGGAGCCGGCCCGGGAGGGGGTCCGGCGGGGTTGCGGTGCGGCTGGCGCTATCGGGTCTCACCGGGGCGATCGCGCGGGTTGCCCGACCTCTCATCGCCGCCGGGCCCGCCGCGCCCGTGGCCGTGCCAGGATCGGAGGCATGCCAGGATCCAGGGGCATGTCCGCACCTGTTCCGGTCCTCCACGGGGGGTCGGCGTCCGTGGCGATCCCGCTGCCGGCGGGCATCGCGGGTGACGCCGCCGTCGAGGCCGGTGTCTAGCGTGGCTGTCGTCTCACCCGCTGCCTACCTGCGGGTCTACGAGCCATTGGCCGCCTTCCCGCCCGCGGATCGCGTCCGTTGGCAGCGGTACGCGGCCTCGGGGCCGCCCTCGCGGCGTGCGGGCGCCCGGCGGGAGCGGGTCGTGGCGCTGGTGGCGGCCGTCCGGCCGTCGCTGGACGTCGCCGACGAGTCCGCCTTCGTCCAGTGGGCGGACGGCCTGATGTTCGTCTGCCCGTGGTCGACGCAGCTGCGGGTGTGGCAGGCGGCGATGGAGTTCCGCGGGCTGATGCCGGAGCGCGTCGCCGAGGCCTTCCTCCCGCGCCGGCTGGTGGACCCGGCGGAGACAGAGCTCGACCGGTGGAAGGCGCGCCGGCCCGAGATCAAGGTCCATGTCCAGACCTGCACCTGGATGGTGCCGCCGACCTGGTTCGTACTGTTCGACCCAGCGGAGCGGGCGTTGGTCACCGGTGACAGCGCCGACCGTTCCATGGTCTACCGGACCACGATGAGCCTCGCCCGCCGCCGGGTCGGCCGCGCGGTGGAGGCGATGGAGACCCTCCGGGCGGCGAACACCGACGCCCCCGCTATCGAGGGCGTCGCCGAGCTGGCCCGTTGGCTGGGGTCCTTCCATCCGCAGAGCAGGGTCGAACTGGACTACGACGGGCTAGTTGACCTGCTGGACGACGACATGCTTCGGCGGGACACATCCGTCGAGGACATCGTCGAGGCGGTCAGCGCGTTACGCCGTGGGCGAACAGACCTTGCGGTCGAGGCGTACGAACGAGTGCTGATCAGGTGGAGACCCCTGCAGTCACGGGAATCTGCCAGTTGATCGGCGCCGCCTGTTAGCGCAGCGTTGCCCTCCGCTTCGGACGAGCTGTGACTAGTCAGCAGATGGTCCTGACGTGCCATGTCCGAAATGCCCCCGAAGGATGCACGATCTGTATGGGACGGAGCGACGCTCTGTGACGGGAGGCCAACGTAATGACGACGAGAACGCCGGATGCCGAGCCGCTGCTGACGCCCGCCGAGGTAGCCACGATGTTTCGGGTGGACCCGAAGACCGTGACCCGGTGGGCCAAGGCCGGAAAGCTGACCTCGATCCGGACTCTGGGCGGTCACCGCCGGTACCGCGAGGCGGAGGTGCGTGCCCTGCTGAAGGGAGTTCCGAGCATCGGAAGTGACATCTGATAACTGCGCCGAACCGGCGCTGATGGCGGCGTCCTGGTAAGACCAGGCGTTCGGCGGCTGCCCGGCCGGGCGAACAACCCGACGGCCGGACCCGCCCGCTGAGCGGACGTCCCATATGCCTGAACTCTCCACCGCTCCGGGAGGGCGGTGGTGGTTCATGTGTCGAAACCGACGGGCGGCACCCATGCTGTCCGTCGGTTTCGTTCGTTGTCGGCTCGGGGCGGCGTTCGTCATGCCGCGTGGGAGCTTGGGGCCATGCGCGATCTTGCGTGGTTCGGCGGCGCCCGTGAGGCTGTTCGCATGGTGGGAACAGCCGGCGGCCGGGCCGTGGGTCGACGTGGTCCGCGGGCCCGAATACCGGGTGCCCTCCTGGCCTTTCTCACCGTGGTACTGCTGGTGGCCCTGTGTCCGGCCTGCGGCAGCGGGGCTGGGGGACGTCCCGGAGCATCGGGAGCGGGCACCGGCGCGGCGGGAGGCACCGGCACGGCGGGCCCCGGCGGGGTGACGGCGACGGCCGTGCCGGTCGTGGCGACCACCGGCGGCGAGGTCCGCGGGGTGGCCGAGGGTCCGGTGGTCTCCTTCTACGGGCTTCCTTACGCGGCGCCGCCGGTCGGTGCGCTGCGCTGGAGGGCGCCCGCCCCGGCGGCCCCGTGGAGCGGCGTGCGGGACGGCTCGGCGCGCGGCCATCCATGCCCGCAGGAGGGGCCGCTGGCAGCCGGCGCCAGCGAGGACTGCCTGTTCGTGAACGTCACCATGCCGGCCGACGCGCCCCGGGCCACCGGGACGCCGCCGCCGGCCGCGGGCGGCGGCGGTACTGGTGGCGCCACCGGCGCTGGCACCGGCGCTGGCACCGGCACCACTGGCGTCAGCGGTGCGGGGCTGCCGGTGCTGGTGTGGATCCACGGCGGCGGCTTTGTCACCGGATCGGCCAACGATGTGGACATGTCCGCGTTCGCGGCCGGCGGGCCCGCCGTGCTCGTGGGCGTCGACTACCGGCTCGGCGCGCTCGGCCAGCTCGCGCTGCCGGCGCTGAACACCGAGTCGGGCGGCGACGCGGGCTCGTACTCCCTGGCGGACATCATCGCTGCGCTGCGCTGGGTCCGGGCGAACGCCGCCGCCTTCGGCGGGGACCAGGGGAACGTGACGATCTTCGGAGAGTCCGCCGGTTCGGTGAACGTCTGCGGGCTGCTGGCAGCGCCGTCCGCGCGCGGGCTGTTCCAGCGGGCGGTCATGCAGAGCGGGCCGTGCCAGTGGTCGCTGCCGACCATGGCCACGGCCGAGGGCACGGGCCAGCAGTTCGCCGCCCGAATGGGCTGCACGGACCCCGCCGGGGTGCTCGACTGCCTGCGGGCGCGGCCGGTGGAGCAGATCGTCGCCGGCTCCGGGCAGACGGACATCCTGACCGCTCCGATCTGGGCGCCGGTGGTCGGCAGCCGGACGCTGCCCCGCTTCCCGGTGGATGCCGTCGCCGCCGGCTCGGCGGCGGGGGTACCGGTCCTCCTCGGGACGGTGCGCGACGAGGGGCGGGCCTTCACCTCCAGCTATGACTCCGGTGGGGAGCTCACCGCCGAACGGTTCGCGCAGATCGTCCGGGCGGAGATCCCCGACCGGGCGGACGCTGTCCTCGCGGTCTACCCGCCGGGGGCCGTCCCCGCCCGCGAGCGGCTCGCGCAGGTGATCACCGACCGGGTCTTCGCCTGCCCGACCGCGCACTCCGCTGACCTGTTCAGCCAGCCCCGCGGCCAGCCCGGGTCGGGGGCTGTCGTGCCTGGGCGGGCGTTCCTGTACGAGTTCGACGTCCCGGGTCTCGGCCCGGTGACCGACGGCGTGGCCACGGGAGCCACCCACGCCGGGGAACTGCCGTACCTGTTCCGCTCCGCCGCCTCGGACACGCCGTACGTGGGGGCGACCGCCAGCGAGCGCGCGCTGTCCGCGGCGATGGTCGACTACTGGACACGGTTCGCCGCCACCGATGATCCGAACACGCCTCCCGCCGGAGCCGTAGGTGTGGGATCCGGGGAGCGGGTGCTGCCGGGCTGGCCGCTCTGGCCGGGGGAATGGAACTCGACCGTTCCGGACCGGCTGGCCCTCGAGCCGGGCGTGCTGCTCGCGCGGCCCGGCTACGCCGTGGCGCACCACTGCGACCTCTGGGGCTGACCCGTGCCCCGGTGATTGTTGCCGTCTGGGCGATTCACGGGTTTGCGTGCGATCGCCCCGTAGCTGCTGACCTCGGCGTCCGCGAGCTCCGCCGACCCGTCCTCCGGCTGCCAGCGGTGGGCCGGGACCAACCCGGGCGCCACCAGCTCGAGGCCGCCGAGCAACGCGGTGATCTCGGCGCGGGACCGGGGCTGGAAGGGGATCCCGCGGTCCTGGTAGATCGTGGTGCCGAGCTCGGCGACCTCCGGGGCCACGAAATCCCCGGTCGCGTGGGCGATAGCCAGGTAGCTACCCGGAGCGAGGGCCCCGAGCAGCTCCTGGACGATGCCCGCCGGGTCCCGGTCGTCCGGCACGAAGTGCAGGATCGAGAACAGGGACAACGCGACGGGCTGGTCGAGGTCGAAGGTGTCGCGCAGCTCGGCGGAACGGATGATCCTGCTGGGATCGAGCAGGTCCGCGTCCAGGTAGGCCGTCCGGCCCCGCGGGGTGCTCGTCAGCAGGGCGCGAGCATGCGACAGCACGATCGGGTCGTTGTCGACGTACAGGACCCGAGCCGCGGGGGCGGCCGCCTGTGCCGTCTCGTGCAGGTTGGGGCTGGTCGGGATGCCCGTCCCGATGTCGAGGAACTGGCGTATCCCGGCGTCGCGGGCCAGGTGGCGGATCGCCCTCGTCATGAACGACCGGCCCTGTAACGCCGTCGTCCTGGTGGCCGGGTAGACGGCCATCAGGTCTTCGGCCGCTTCGCGGTCGGCGGGGAAGTTGTCCTTGCCGCCGAGGAAGTAGTCGTACATCCGGGCGGAATGTGGGACGTCGGTGCGCAGCTCGACCTGGGGGGCACTCCGGTGCGCCGGCCATTTCACCGCAGCGCGCGTGGGCTCGTCCATCCCCGCCTCCGGGCTGTCGCAGTCACCCCTGGCCGCCGTCGCCCAGGGGGGTACTCTCCGCGGACCGCCCGCGATCAGCCGCTTCAGGACCGGTCGGCGGGGGGCGGGACGTCCGGAACCCGCTCGTCGATGAGCGCGCCGGTCGGGAGCTGTCCGGGCGAACCCCACCAGAGCCGGTACCGGAGACCGCGCACCGTGCTGGTGTTGGCACGATGTGTGGAGGGCACTTGCCGCGATTATGTCGAACTCGGACACTTCTCGCACCCAATGTTTCATCGAGGTAATCCATGGACCGATTGATCCCGATCCGTCGGACCGAATCTCGTCATGATCATCTGGTTCGACGGGTCGGTCCGCTCGACGGACCGACCCAGGCGGGTGGATCGATGCCAGGTCGGCGGAGTGTCCCGGGCCCGAGCGGCCTCCGTCAGGTCGGGCGGGGCGCGCCCCGGTAGGTCCCGAACGACCAGCTGTTTCCCTCGGGGTCACGGGCGGCGAAGTCCCGTGATCCGTAGTCGGTGTCGTGCAGTTCCACGGTGATCTCCGCTCCCGCGGCCCGGGCGCGGGAGCACAGGGCGTCCGGCTCGGCTGTCACCACGTAGGCGCCGAAGCCGCCCGGCTGGAAGGCCCACGGATCGTCGGGGTTGTCACGGGTCGAGCCGAGCATGACACCACCGCCCTCCGGCCACGCGAGCTCGGCGTGGTCCACCCGGTCACCGGCTTCGCCGTGGTCGGCGGGGCCGTACGAGACGACCTCCTCGAAGCCGAACGCCTCGGTGAGGAAGGCGATCAGCGCCCGCGCGTCGCGGGCTCGCAGCGTCGGCCAGACCTGGGGCGGCGGTGCCTTGTCATCGCTCATGACTGGTTCGCGTCCTCTCCACGGCCGACTCTCCGCGGCCGATGGTCAGCGGACCCGGGACGGGTCCGGCCCGTCCAACGATCCGCCGAACCCAGGGCCCCCGGCTTGGACGTTTCGGAACTCCCCGGTGAGCCACCTCCGAAGGGCAACCGGTGCTTGTGGTGCACTGGTCACGGTTCGCCCTGAAACGAGTTGTGTCAGGGGTGTATGGGCCGGACGGCGGGGAGTGACCTGACCCGCGCGGGACCGTGGGAGGAGACTGTGCCTTTCACGTTGAGTCATCCCGTCGCGGTGCTGCCGTTGCGGCGGCTCGGGCTGCCGATGAGTGCGATGGTGGCCGGGTCGATGGTTCCTGATGTGCCCGTGTTCCTCGGGTGGTCGGCGATGTACCACCTCAGCCACAGTCTGCTCGGTGTCGTGACCTTCGTTCCGCTGCTGTCGCTGGTCGCGTTGGTCCTCTGGTTCTGCCTGGCTCGCGATGCCCTGCTCGATCTGGCTCCGGATCCGGTCAGGCTGCGGCTGCCTCCCCGGGCACGGCCCACGGGACGTCAGTGGCTGCTGGCCCCGGTGGCCGCGGTCGTCGGAGGCCTGACGCACACCGGGTGGGACGCCTTCACGCACGAAGACCGGTGGGGTGTCCGTCATGTGGCCTGGCTGAGCGCCGACCACGGAGCCCTGCCCGGCTACAAGTGGCTTCAGTACGGCATGGGCGCGGCCGGGCTGGTCGTTGTCGCGGCGGCGGTCGTCGTCCACCTGCGGGCGCTGCCACGGGGACCGCGGCGGCCACGGCGGTACTCGGCGGAGGCGGCGGTTCTTCCGGCGGTGGTGGCCCTGGCGGCGGGAGTCGGCGCTGTCGTCGGCCTGGCGCAGGCGTCGAACGGGCTGCACGCCGTCGTCTTCCGCGGCGTCGTCACCGGTGTGATCGCGCTGGTGGCGGGCCTGTTCCTGGTCGCCGCCGGATGGCGGGCATCGGGCCGCACACTGGAGCGATGACCACGCCAGCCGACACGTTCGCCGTGGTGGACGAGTACGTCCGCGCGGCGCCGGTGCCCGCGTTGCGCCCGTACATCGCCTGGTACAGCGGCTACCGCCAGCGTGGGGTCGCACCTGCCCTGCACCGCGGCCTGCCCTCGCCGTACCTCACTCTGATCTTCACCCTGGACGAGCCGCTGATCGTTGTCGGCCACCCTGATCCGCATCAGGCGCCGGGCGGCTACGACACGCTGCTCGGCGGACTGCACACCTCGCCGGCGTTGATCTCACACGACGGCGCCCAGTCGGGAGTGCAGGTCGCGCTGCGGCCGCTCGGGGCGAGGGCGCTCCTCGGCCTGCCCGCGGGTGAACTCGCCGACCAGGACCTTCCGGCGGATGCGGTCCTCGGCGACGTGTGTGCGGAGGCGGGGGAGCGGATGCGGGCCGCCTCCGGCTGGGTGGAACTGTTCGCGGTGCTGGACGACATCCTGTGCCGGCGGGCCGAGTGCCGGACGTCGGCGGTCGCGCCGGAGATCGCCGAGGCATGGGCGATGTTGGAGCGTGCCCGAGGCTCCGTCTCGGTGGTGGACCTGGCGGCCGAGGTCGGATGGAGCGCACGTCACCTGCGGAGCCGGTTCAGGACCGAGATCGGCCTGACGCCGAAGGCGGCGTCCCGGGTCATCCGGTTCGACCACGCCCGCCGTCTGCTCGCCCGGTGCGCCGTGGCCGGGGACACGGGGGAGCTCACCTTGGCGGACCTGGCGGCCGGTTGCGGATTCTTCGATCAGGCACACCTGGCACGCGAGTTCCGCGCACTGGCCGGGGTGCCGCCGAGCCGCTGGCTCGCGGAGGAGGCGGGCTACCCGGCGACCGGTCGGCGGGCGCGGGCCGAGAACACCGGGACGAAATAGGTCGGGCGGTCGGTGGCGGCGTCCACTTCGGCGAACGCCTTCTCCCAGCGTCCGACATCGTCGCTGTGGGCGTGCCCGGCGGCCGTCATCGCCGGTACGGCGGCCCAGGACGGTGGCCGTATCCCCGGTGGCGGCTCGTTGACGTTGTACCAGCCCCGGTGATGGACGTCGACGAGCCCGGCCGTGCGCAGTAGGGAGCCGAGCCGCAGCCCGACGGACAGGTCATTGCCGAGGGCCGCGTGGAAACAGTGGTATCGCTCGTTGAGCGCGAGGATGTCGGTGACTGCCGGCGGGCCGCCGACGATCCGGAGCGCCGACGCGTCGATGTCGAGGAGATACACCCAGCCGCCCGGCTTCACCAGCGTCGCGAGGTGGTCGACGATCGCCTGCTCGCGACCGCCGTTGTGGGCGAGCACATGGCGCATCATCACCGTGTCGTAGCTGGCCGCCGGGAGTCCGCTGGCATCCGCGGACCCCTCGGTGATCGAGATGTTGTCGGCCTTCCCGGCCGCGACGACCTGCCCGGCCAGCGCCCGCGCGTCGGGGTCCCGGTCCACGGCGTCGACCTTCCCGGTCGGTCCGACCACGGAGGCCAGGGCGAGGGCGAGCGCGGCCGGTCCGCAGCCGACGTCCGCGACCCGCGCGCCGGGGACGATCCCGGCCGCGGTCCATTCGGCGGACTCGTCCTGTTTCGCCACCGCCGCCATGAACTGGTAGCGAGCCAGCTCACTCGAATCGAGGGTCAGCACATAGGCGTTCTGGCCGCCTTCACCGTGATCAGTCACGGGGCGACGCTAGTACGCGGGTCGGGACTTCGGGCCGCACAGTCGCCTGGCCGTCACGGCGGGCGGCCGGCCCGGGCGGCCGGCCGCACCGGACAGGACGCCGTCCTGTCGCGCCCGACGGGCGGCCGCGCCGGCAGGCGCGGGTCAGGTCTTGCCGCGGACCAGCAACGGCAGGTCGTGGGCGTAGTCGGCGACCGAGGTGCCCGTCAGGTAGGCGACCCGGGCGGTGCCGTCCGGGCTGAACGCGGTCACCTGCGCGCTGTGCGTCACGTTCACGGTGCCGTCGGCCTCGCGCACCGCCGGCTCGATCGCGACGTCCAGTGCGTCGGCGAACTCCTTGATGTGCGGCCAGGTGCCGGTCAGGCCGATGAAGGACGCGTCGAACTGGTCCAGCCAGCGGCGGATGACCGGCCCGGTGTCGCGGTCCGGGTCGGTCGAGACGAACACGACCCGGATCCGGTCGCGGTCGGCCGCGGAGAGGCTCTCCAGTGCCGCGTCGAGGTCGGCCATGGTGGTCGGGCAGATGTCGGGGCAGTTCGTGAACCCGAAGAACACCAGCGTGACCCGGCCGGCGGTCGCCTGGTCCGTCCGCAGGTCGAACGGCGCCCCGGCGGTGTCGACCAGCGTCGTGGTGGGCTTCGCGACGGGGGTACCGAGAGACACACCGCGCACCCCGGCCGCCCCGCTGGCCTCGCTGAGATCGACCACGGCCGGGCCGGACGAGCCGTCGCCCCCGGAGCCGCAGGCCGCCCCGGTGAACAGCAGCACGGCCGCCGTCGCGGCGCACGCCAGGCCGGTGGACGTCCGCCCGCGCCGCCCGCGCTGTCGGTCCTGCCGGTCCCGTCGAGGCTCCGGGCGCGGCGGGCCTGGCGGGCCTGGCGGTTCAGACCCCTCGGGCGGCGCAGACCGCTCAGGCCGCTCAGGCCGCAAGGCGGACCAACTCCTCCGCCTGCTGCTGCCACCAGGCGCCGGCCTCGGGGTCGCCGCGTCCGCATTCGCCGTCGCTGGCACCCGGGGTCTTGATCCAGAGGAACGCGTCGGCATGCGGTGAGCCTGTCTCGATCGTCGGGGCGATCCCCAGGCCGCGTCCCGGCGGGTTGCACCACGGGTCCTGGATGCCGTCGGCGGGGCCCTGGCCGTTGCGGGAGGTGTCCACCACGAAGTGGGTGCCGCCGGTCAGGGCCGAGACGACCTCGCCGCGGGCGGTCTCGTCCTCGGTCCGGTAGTAGTTCGAGACGTTGACCGCGAAGCCACGGGCGCCCTTGATCCCGGCCCGTAGGAGCCGGTCGGCGATCACCGGGGCGGCCGTCCAGCCGCAGTTCGCGCCGTCCAGGTAGACGCTGGTGTTGGGCAGCGCGCCGTAGACGCCGACCGCGTCGTTGAGCAGCGCGTAGCGCTCGGCCTGCTGGTCGGCGGGCAGGCTGTCCATCTGGCCGAGCGAGTCCGGCTCGAGGACGACGACCGCGCGGGCGTCACTGATCGCGCCGGCGACCTGGCGGGTGAACGTCCGGTAGGCGTCGGCGTTGGGCAGGCCGCCGGCGGAGTGTCCGGCACCCGCGTCGCGGTGCGGGATCGCGTAGATCATGAAGATCGCGGTCGTGCCGGTGTCGCGGCTGGCGGAGACGCGCGTGCGGACCTCGCCGGACACGTCCCGCAGCCAGTCGCCGACCGGGAACGCGGTGGGGGTGTTGACCAGCGGCGCGATGGTCTGGGCACGGGCCGGGTCGCGGTTCGCCTCCTCGGCCGCCTGGCTGTTGCGGTCGAGGAGGAAGGGTGCCGCCGGAGCCGGATCGGGGGAGGAGGCGGACTCGGCCGGCCGCTGGGCGCCGGCCGGGTCGCCGGCCGGACAGTTCGGTCCGACCGCTGTCAGTGGACCGGTGGGGACGTCCGGTGTGGCTACGGCCACAGAGGGTGTTACCGGGGTGGGGTTCGAGCCCCCGCCGCAGGCGGCGAGGGCGAGCACCGCGGCCGCCGTCGCCCCGGCGGCACAGGCCCGGCGCCGCAGGCGGGCGCGGCCTGGCCGACCCGGCCGGTCCCGAAGCTCGCGCCATCGCGGCTTCGGTCCGTTGCCGTCTTCCGCCCGGACGGTCACCCGGCATCCCCCTTGCTCCCGCGATCCAGGCTTCCGTGATCCAGCCGGCCGGGCCAGACGCCTGTGCTGCGCCGATTGAACCCGTCCCAGGCTAGTACTGACCGTCCGGCTGGCCCGAATGGTGGGGGTGTGGGCTCACTGGACCTGCACCCAGGTGGCGACGGACGGAATGTTCTTGCCGTTGTCGACGAAGAGCATGTACCAGTCCGGCGGGAGCAGGTTGGCGTTGTCGGGAACACTCACCGTTACCTTGCCGTTCGCCTGGCTGACCACGGGGAGGGCCACCGAGCGCTGCTCGGTGTCGGTCACGTGCGTGTAGGCGCCCGGCCGGATCAGGCGGACCTTGGAAACATCCTGCGAGACACCCAGATCGATTGTGGTGCCACGGGTCACCGAGGTCGGCGCGGTTTTGATGACCGGCCGCTCACCCTGATACATGTACGGCGGACTGTAGATCTCGATCCGGGTCTCGAAGAAGTTGTCGTCGCTCAGCGGATTCGAACCGAAAACCGCCACCCGGCCGTCGGGCATCAGTAGATAGCTCGAGTGGTAGTCCCGGCCGACGAGCGGATCGGCGGCCGGGGTGAAGGTGTTCGTGTCCGGGTGGTAGAGCTCCGCCGTCTGGGTGTCCTTCTGCCGGTAGGCGGTGGAGCCGCCGGAGACGAGCACGGTGTCGTCCGGCAGGACGACGACACCCGGGTACCGCTTCGCGACGGTGGTGTTCGGCCCCTGCACGTAGTGCGGGTTCGGGTCGTCCAGGTCGACGATGGCGGTGCGGGCGGTGGCCACCTGGGTGTCACCCACGCCGCCGCCGGCGACGAACATCACCCGCTGTTCCTGGGCCGGCGGCAGCAGCACCGTTCCCGCGGTCTCGTTGATCTCCGGCTGGGGCAGACCCGGAACCGCCTGGAACGTACCGTCGGTGAGGCTCCAGAATCCGGGCTGGCGGGCTTCCAGTGAGGCCGGCCCGTAACCGGCGTTCGCGCCGGAGAAGAACAACCGCCCGTCCCCGGCGAGCAGCAGCGACGGGTACGTCGGGAACTCCTTGACCAGCCCCTCGTTGTGGATCCATGTGCGGTTCGCCTGGTCGAACCACTCCGTGTTGCCCGGGTCGATGTCGCCCTTGTCGTTCAGGCCGGAGACCGCGACCACCTGGCCACTGGCCAGAGTGACCAGCGTCGGGTACCACCTGGCGAAGTTCAGGTCGCCGGTCTTCTCGTACCGCTCCGTCTGCGGATTGAACGTGTAGCTGTCCTTGAGCCCCTGGTACTCCTGCTTCTTGCCGTCCGGCGAGTCCTGGGCGAGGACCTCGTACTTCTTCGTACCGCCGGCGATGAGCAGGTCACCGCTCGGGAGAAACGCCTGGCCGGCGCAGAAGACGTCCCACGGGGTGTAGATCTGCTTGAAGGTGTTGGCGACCGGGTCCCACAGGATGGTCTCGAAGCGCTTCGCGTCGAAGTTGGCCTGATTGTTTCCCGAACCGGCCAGCAGCAGAATCTTCCCGGTGCGCAGCATCGCCGCGTGGATGGAGCGTGAACCGGGGTCGGCGACGATGTCCCAGCGGCCGTACTGACGCATGTAGTCCGGCTGGTGCGAGCGCCAGGTGTCGTACTTGTCGGTCGCCCAGGCGCTGAGGAACGGGCCGTTCCCGGCCACGATGACAATGGCTAGGCAGCAGACCTGGACCACTCGCCATCGACGCGGCCCGCTGATTATTTTCATCGTCCCATCAGATTCTCGTCATGGCCATCAGCCGATCTCTTCCAACAGGCCGTCGAGTGACACCCGCCGGCGGCGGGGATGCAGGGTCATCGTGACGTCCTCGGTGTAGTGCGGAACGCCGGCGGGGGAGCGGCCCTCCCGGGCGAGCGCGGCCCGCCGGGCGGCGAGGACCTCCTCCGGCGACCCCTGCCGGGAACGGAGAGTCACGATCGTGTCCTGATCGACATCGTCGGGGTTCGCCGAGTCGCGCCGCAGCCCGGCGGCGGCCAGAACGGCGCCGACGACCGGCCGGGAGGTTCGGACCGTGTCCTCAGGAGCGCCCGTGCCGGCACCGGCACCGGGGCTGTTCGCGTCGTCGGCGGCGACGATGGCCGCGATCCTCGGCTTCGCCGTGCGCACGGTGTCGTCGCTGAACCGGCCCGGGGCCGGTGGCTGCTCGGCATCCCCGCGGTCCCCCGCGGCGTCGCGGGCACCGACGGACTCGAGGCCGGTCAGCGTCGGATCGTCGCGTTCCCACTCCGCCCGACCGGTGCCCGCGTGCTCGGGGAAGTGCGCCGGCCTGGGCCGCCGCCGTCCGGGCGCGGCGGGACGTCCCGGCTGCGCCCGGCGTGGCTGGGCGGGCCGGGGCTGGTTCGGGCGCGCCGGCCGGATCGGGTGTGGCTGGGTGAGTGGCGGCGCCGGCGGGGGGACGGGGGGAACCGTCCGCTCGGTGCCGGGCGCCTCCGGGAGCGGCGTGCCGACGGTCGCCGGGTCGACGTCGGCCGGCCTGGTCCCGAAGCCCTTCCCACCGGATCCCGTTCCGCCGGGCCCTCTCCCACCGGCACCGCCGCCGCCGATCGCCCCCATGACGGTCGTGTCCGCCGCGCTCGGGTCGAGGGTGGACGTCTCGATCGTGGCCGGGTCGACGGGCCCGCGGTCGCCGGTGCGCTGCGGCGGGATGTGGGCGGCCGGCAGCGGATTGGGAGCCACCGCCCGCCGCGGGGCCAGGATCGGCTCGATCAGCCACAGCCCGATGGGAATCAGGCAGGTGATGATCGACAGTGAGGCCCAGACCATGTTCGCCGGGTACAGATGACCGAAGACGGCGGCGCCGGCCACGGACCCGCCGGAAACCGCCGCCCAGAACAGGTGCTTGCGGAAGGTCACCAGGCGGTCCGGGCTGGCCGCGTTCCCCTTGGGGGTGACGACGAAGCCGAGCTTGCGGCGGGTCAGCGCGCCGACGAGCGCCGTCGAGTAGAACGGCGTGCACAGCACGGACACGAAGATCCCGCTCATGCCCGCGCTGCCCTTCTCCTCGTGCGGGCTGATGTTGAACCGCCGCAGCCAGAAGTAGAGCAGCATCCGGGCCACGAACACGTCGACGTAGAGCGCCAGCCAGGCCGAGACGTGCACGACGACGCCGGTCGAGCCGAGCGCCATGTACAACACGGTGAGCAGGTTGCCGATGATCCAGGTGATCGCGACGGTGGGGTAGTGCACCATCAGCGTCAGGTAGTGCAGGCGCGGGCCCCAGCTCAGCGCCTTGAGCCGCCGCGGCGCCTCGGTGACCATCACCTCGTTGGCGCCCCGGGCCCACCGCAACTGCTGGCTGAAGAAGTCCGTCCAGTTCGCCGGGCCCTCGCCGACGGCGACCACGTCCGGGGTGTAGACGGACGTCCAGCGGTGGCCGGTGACCTTGTTGTGGGCGCCGTGCACGGCGAAGGACGTCGCCAGGTCCTCGGTGATGGAGTCCTGGAATCCGCCGATCTGCTCCCAGGTGGCCACCCGGTAGGCGTGGTTGGTGCCGACGAACATGCCGGCTGCGAAACGGTTCGCGGCCCGCTGGATCACCGAGTGGAACATGTAGTTCTGGGCCTCGGCGCCCCGGGTCAGGTAGTGCCGGAAGTTCCCGTAGACCTGCGGGCCGACCACGAAGGCCACATTCGGGTCGCGGAAGTACCCGAGCATCCGGTCGGCGAAGTTCGGCAGCGGGATGTGATCCGGGTCGACGGAGAGCACGACGTCGTACTTGTGGCCGTGCGCGTCAAGCCACGAGTTGTGGTTGCCGTGCTTGGTCTTGGCCCGGAACCGTCCTTTCGGCGTGTTCCACTTGTCCACGCCCTTGCGGGAGAAGTGGTGCACACCGGTCTCCCGGCACATCGCCTTCACCGCCGGGTCGTTGCCCTCGTCGAGCAGCCAGACGTCGATCTGCTCGCTGTACTGGATGTTGCGGGCGGCGATCAGGGTGTCCCGGACGATGTCGACCGGTTCCTTGGACGGCACGATCGTCGTGGTGAACGCCACTCGAAGCCCCGGGGGCGGCAGCACCGGCACCGGGTCGCGCATGATCATCGAGGACCAGCACAGGATGATGGAGCTCAGCAGCCGAATACCCTCGGTGACCACGATCAGCCAGAACATGATGTGGTTCCCGATCGCCACGGACGTCGGGAGGTATTTCGTGTTCGGATAGTGGGCCGGCTGGAGAAGCCAGACGAAGAACAATGACGACAGGCCCAGCGTCGCGATGAGCAGCGGCATGACCTGCCAGAGCACACGACCCGCCATGAGACGCCGGTACTCGACATGGTGCACCGCACCTTCGGCCGGGCGCGTCAACGGCCCGGCGAGCGTCGAGAAGGTCGCGTAGTCGTATGCCACTGCTGTCCCAAACGGTCGTCGCGGAGATGGTGCCGAACGGATCCTGGGTGAACCTGTGGAATTCGGCGCGGGACTCCGCGGTCAGGTCAGGATGTGTCGCGGTCGAGGCTGCGGTCGGGGTCGCCTTCACGCTCGGGGCTGAGCTCGTGGTCGGGTGCGCGGCCCGCCGGAGGGGAAGCGGCGTCTGTGGGCCGGGATACGTCGCCGCCGGGTCGTGTGCTTCGCTCTAACACCAGCCGTACGCATCCCGCGACCAGGATGACGGCTCCGGCCGCCAGAATGACCCAGAGACCGAACGCGGTTCCGTGGGTCGCCGCCGGATTCTCGGTCTGGAAGGTTCCGATTCGGAGCCGTTCGAGCTTGCGGGCCACCGGTTCAGCGGTCTGCAGCGCGGTGAGCGGAATGATGACCATCACCAGGCCTGCGACCGGGATCAGTCGGCGCAGCCAGATGTTCTCCTCGGCCGGTGGGATCAGGACGAGCAGAGTAACGACCACCCCGACCGCGAAGACAAGCTGCCCCGCCGGCGCGAGCTCCCAACCCGTCTGGTTCACGACGAGGAGATCGGCGCCCCGGTCGGCGAGGGTCGCGTGGGTCCAGGGACGGAACGACGCGAGTGCGGCGATCACACCGGCGAGCGAGCACACCGGTCCAGTCGCGGTGACGAGCCGGAAGCGGAGAGTTCTCGTCTCTGCTCCGCTCGGCCGCGGCCTCGCTGGTGAATCCGCCCCCATTGATGTATCCCACCCTCGAGGAACACGAAGTGCTTGCCGTCAATCGGCCGTCATCGTACATACCTCCGCTGTGGGCCCTGGCTCGTGGTGCTTTACGGGCCATGATTGCGTGCCTCTCACGTAACGGTTCACCGTGCCGTGAGCGCAACCACGTCATTACAGTGACGTGAGTGTCGGGCTCTCGGGTTTTCTCTGCTACGAAGGCTCGAAGGTGGCGGACGGTCGCCCATCGGCCACACTGCTCACGCACGCCGGAGCGTCAATTATTCGGCCGGAGTTGTTCGCGTGCGTGCTACTTGGCCTGCCTGGAGCGCGACGACGTCTGTGCGTAGCCAGCCGCCGCGTCTTCGTGGCGGTCCCGAATCAACGTGCGGCACCCGGCGAATCTCGACACCAACGAGGGTGCCCGAACGGTGGTCGGGATCACCGAGCCCGATCGACGCGCGGGTCGGGACGAACAGGAGAACGGCCCGCGCGGTGTCGTCGACGTCTACGACGGTGCCGCCGACGCGCACGGCGCAGCCCCGGCGCGTGCTCGTGTGCCACTCGTCACGGTGGGCCCCGGAACGAGTCGGGCGGCAGGGACGTCAAGGCACGAACTGTGGCACGGTTGGGCACAGGGACGAGAGAAGAGGGACTGCCGTGCGAGAAGCAGTGATCGTGGAGGCGGTGCGCACGCCGATCGGGAAGCGCAACGGCTCCCTGGCGGGCGTGCACCCGGTGGAGCTGGGCGCCCTGGTGCTCAACGAGCTCGTCAACCGGACCGGGATCGATCCCGCGCTCGTCGACGACGTCCAGTGGGGGTGCGTGACCCAGCTCGGTGACCAGTCGAGCAACGTCGGCCGGTACACCGTCCTCGCCGCTGGCTGGCCCGAGAGCGTCCCCGGGGTCACCGTGAACCGGGCGTGCGGATCGAGCCAGCAGGCGCTCGACCACGCCGCGTTCGCCGTCATGTCCGGCCAGCAGGACCTCGTCGTGGCCGGCGGTGTCGAGTCGATGAGCCGCATCCCGATGGGTGCCACCCGGCAGATGGGCGAGCCCTACGGGCCGAGCGCCAAGGCACGCTACGACGGCACCGACTTCAACCAGATCGTCGGCGCCGAGCGGATCGCGCGCCGCTGGGGCTTCTCCCGCCAGCAGCTGGACGAGTTCTCCTCGCTGAGCCACGAGCGCGCGGCGGCGGCGATCGACGCCGGCGCCTTCGAGCAGCAGATCGTCGCCGTGCCGACCGAGTCCGGCCCGTTCACCGTCGACGAGGGCCTGCGGCGCGGCACGACGCCGGAGAAGCTCGCCGGGCTCAAGCCCGTCACCGGCGAGGACGGCCTGCTGCACGCCGGAAGCTCCTCCCAGATCTCCGACGGCGCCGCCGCGCTGCTCGTGACCACGCCCGAGAAGGCGCGCGAGCTGGGCCTGCGACCGATCGTGCGCTACCACAGCGGCGCGGTCGTCGGCTCCGACCCGTTGCTCGTCCTGAGCGGGCCGATCCCGGCGACGGAGAAGGTCCTCGCCCGGGCCGGGCTCTCCATCGGTGACATCGGCGCGTTCGAGGTCAACGAGGCGTTCGCCTCCGTCCCGCTGGCCTGGCTGGCGGACACCGGCGCCGACCCGAAGGTCCTCAACCCGCTGGGCGGCGCCATCGCGGTCGGGCATCCCCTGGGTGCCTCGGGCGCGATCCTGATGACCCGCCTCGCCCACCACATGCGCGACAACGGCATCCGGTACGGGCTGCAGACCATGTGCGAGGGCGGCGGCACCGCCAACGCCGCGATCGTGGAACTCGTCGCTGACTGACCAGCCGCTCCCGGAGGATCCCCGACCCCGATCCGCCGGAGTGAATCCCGTCGCCGAGGCGCTCTACCGGACCATCCGGCAGCGTCGGGACGTCCGCGGGCAGTTCACCGGGGAGCCGCTCGGGCCCGGCGTGCTGCGCCGTGTGCTGGCCGCGGCGCACGCGGCGCCCAGCGTCGGCCTCAGCCAGCCGTGGGACTTCATCGTCGTGGCGAACGCCGCGACGAAGGCGGCGCTGCACGCCCACGTCCAGCACGAGCGGCAGGTGTTCGCCGCCACGCTCAGCGGCGAGCGGGCCGAGCGGTTCGCGGAGATCAAGATCGACGGCGTGCTGGAGTCGACGCTCTCGCTGGCCGTCACCTACGACGCGTCCCGCGGCGCCCCGGCCGTCCTCGGCCGGCACGCCATCGCCGACGCCGGCCTGTACTCGGTGTGCCTGGCGATCGAGAACCTCTGGTTGGCGGCGACGGCGGAAGGGCTCGGCGTCGGATGGGTGTCCTTCTACCAGGAGGCTTTCGTCCGCGAGCTGCTCGGCCTGCCGGCGGGCCTGCGCCCGGTGGCCTGGCTCTGCCTCGGACCGGTGACCCACCTGGAGTCCACCCCCGACCTTGAGCGCCACGGCTGGGCCCACCGTCGCCCCCTGGACGCCGTCGTCCACCACGAGCGCTGGACGCCCTCCCCCACCGAAGCCGAGGCAACGGTCGGGAACGGAACCGGCCCCCCGGACTGACCGGAGCGCACGCCACCACCCGGAGCCGCCACCCGGAGCCACCACCCCGGGGGGCGGGGCCCGGGAAGGAGTCATCAACCCGCCACGCAACTCCGGGTGGGGTGGGGCTAGCGAGTGGGGAACCGGCCTGGGATTCGGGTCGAGGCCGTGCGCGGCTCGGGCACCGGCGGGTACGGGGGGCGGTAGGCGGGGTCGATCTGCGTGGTGAGGTCGGTGCCGGCGGACCTGTTCGCCCAGGCGCGGGCGTTGCGGCGGTGGATCTCGTGCATCTGCGCCACGAACCGTTCCGGGTCGCGCACGGTCCGGTCGACCAGGCCCTGCAGCGTGGCCAGGGATGACCTGGTCTCCGGGTCGAGGTCGTCGAGGTGGAACGGCCGGCCCTGCTCCAGGGCGCGGACGGGCGGGCAGTGGCGGAAGCAGGCGCGCAGGTCCGCGCCGAGGTGCTCGCGCAGGAACGCGACATCCGAGTCATCGGAGATCTTGTTGCCCACGGCCGACACGGTGATCTCGTAGTCCGCCGCGTACTCCCGGTACTGGTCGTGGACGGCGACCGCCTTCCGGGTCGGCTCGCAGACCAGGAAAGTGTGGTCGAAGCGGGTGAACAGCCCGGACGCGAACGCGTCGGCCCCCGCCGTCATGTCGACGACGACGTACTCGCCGGCGCCGTCCACCAGGTGGTTCAGCAGCAGCTCGACCGCGCCGAGCTTCGAGTGGAAGCACGCGACGCCGAGGTCGTCCTCGGTGAACGCGCCGGTCGCGAGTAGCCGGACACCGTCGACGTCCACGCCGAAACGCTTCCACAGCGGGTTGTCGTCACCCGTCCGCAGCAGCCGCGACCCGGGGCCGGGCGGTGTCGTCTTGACCATCATCCCGGCCGACGGGATGCGCGGGTTGCTGCCGCGCAGGTAGTCCTTGATCACGTCGAGGTGTTCGCCCATCGGCGGCGCCGTGGCCTCCTCGCCGCCCGCTCCGCCGAGCGCCGCACCGAGGTGCTGGTTGATGTCGGCGTCGATGGCCAGGACGGGATGACCTCGCGCGGCGAGGTGGCGGCACAGCAGGGCCGAGAGCGTGGTCTTTCCGCTCCCGCCCTTACCGACAAAGGCGATCTTCATGGTGACTGTCTCCGAGGTCGTGGCGGCGGTGCCGCATCAGAGCGGCATCATAACCGTTATCGTTTTCGATAAGCTGGAGGCGGGGCCGCCGGGTGACAACGCGGGCGGGCCGGCACGCGGACGCGCCGGCACACGGGCGGGCCGTGAGGCGCTGGTGCGGGGAGTGCCCGGCTCGCTCCCGGGCCGATGGTCTGGCCCGTGCCGGTGGCGGCGGTGCCGCGCGGCTGTCCCGCGCGTGGCTGCCCTCCACATGGCTGCCCTGCGTGTGGGCTGCCCCGTGCGGGCGTCGCGGGATACCGCTTATGAAAGCGTTATCCTCGGGAAGATCCCGCGATGTTTCGGCGTGGCGCATTTGCTCAATTTCTTTTTCGGTAAACGGAAAGTTTTCTTCGTTACCTGTCGTTTACCGGGTGAAGCGTCGCTGTGACATGCGCCCGCCAATAATCTATGCGGGTTCGCCGGAATTCGGCCTACTCCGGTCGGCGCGCGGCCGAGAAAAGCGGGCTGTCGGGCGCGGGTGCACCGCGGTCGGCGGCCGCCGTCCTGTTCGGCTGATTGGAGAGGATATCATCATGCCATTCGTGATCACCTCCGCGTGCATCGATGTCAAGGACGGCGCGTGCCTGGGTGGCGGATGCCCGGCCGACTGCATCTACGAGGGAAACCGCAAGATGTACATAAACCCCGACGAATGCACCGAGTGCGGGGCGTGTGCGGTCGCCTGCCCGGTCGGGGCGGCGATGATCGACGAGATGGTCCCGGACGAGGAGCAGGATTTCATCAAGAGCGAGGAACTGTTCTTCTCCGAGGTCCTGCCCGGCCGGGACGAGCCGCTCGGCGAGCCGGGCGGTGCCGCTGAGGTCGGCAAGATCAATGCCGACTCGGAATTCGTCGCCGCGTACAAGAAGTAGGTATCGCGGCGGGTGGAGGGGCACCTCGCCACGAGGCCACGCCGGCGGGTGATCGCCGCCGGCCTCCAGACAGATGCGCCTGGTCCGCTCCCTGGTCGATACTCGACCAGGGAGAAGCAGCGCCGTGAAGCCGTGCTTGCGATGCCCGTCCGTGGCCGAGGGGCGGCGTGCCGCCACGGTGAGCGGACGCCGCGGCGATCGTCTGGGGGATCATTGGTGGAACGGTCACGCCGGTCGGGGCGGTCGTGGTGAGACCGCCCAGCCAGGACGCGCTCTGGGAGGCCGTCACCAGCCGCAACGAGGGCATTCTTGCCACGATCGGCGAGACCGGGCTGCCCCACCTCTCGAATGTCTACTACGTTGCCGACGCCGAGCGCCGGCTGGTCCGTGTCTCGACGACGGGCGTCCGGGCCAAGGGCCGCAACCTGCTCCGCGACCCCAGAGCCGTGCTGCACGTGCCCGGCGGCGACTTCTTCAACTTCGCCGTCGCGGAGGGCGAGGTCACGCTGGCCGTCCCGAGCGCGCCGGGCGACGAGGCGACGGACGAGCTGTACGCCGTGCACTCGGTCTTCAACGGGGCGGCGGAGCGGCCGGCGTTCGACCACCAGATGCTCGAGGCAAGCCGCATGGTCATGCGGCTTGAGGTGAACCGCCTGTACGGCCTGCTGCACCGGGCCTGACGGGCCCGCCTCGTGGACGACTGGCAGGTCGGGGAAACGCCGGGAAGTGGAGGAACGCCCGTGGACGACTTCGCGGTGAGCTTCGAGGTGAGCAAGGACGTCGAGGCCATCAAGCAGTTGAAGGCCCGTTACTTCCGGCTGCTCGACACGAAGGACTGGGACGGCATGCGCGGGCTCTTCACCGACGACCTGGTGGTCGACACCACCGGGTCGGGCGGCGGGGTGATCGTCGGTGGCGACGCGTTCGTCGGTTTCGTCAGCTCGCATCTTTCCGACGCGGTCACCGTCCACCACGGCCACACCCCGGAGATCACACTGACCTCGCCGTCGGAAGCCACCGGCATCTGGGCCATGGAGGACCGGATCTGGTTCGCGAACGGCCACGCGATGACCGGTTTCGGTCACTACCACGAGACCTACGCGAAGATTGACGGCTCCTGGCGGATCGCCTCCTCGACGCTGACCCGCCTCCGCGTCGACATGACCGGACCTGCCACCGCCTGACGGAAATCGACCCCCCGCGAACGCGGGTCGTGGTATTCCCGTCGGCAAGGTCAGGGATAACGGGGCAGGTTAACCTACGGTGCCGGTCGGGCCGCCTCGGACCAGCCCCGGTCGCGCAACGCCTCCCAGGCGATGCGGACATGGGCGCTGGTGAACATCCTGTCCTTACGAGGGCTCCACTCCCGGACGAGCCGGCCTCCCGGCCGCGGTCAGGTCGGGTCGATGTGACGGGTGAGGAGTGCGCGGGCGTCGCGGGCTACGCCGATCATGCCGCGGCGTGCGGCGCGGTCGGCGACATCGCGCAGGTCGTCGAGGTCCACGGGGTCGCCGGCGAGCGCGGCGAGCTCCGCGGCGAACAGGCGGCAGCGCAGCAGAGCGCCGACGCCCTGCGCGCGGGTGGAGACCTCCACGGCGGTCCGCAGGTGCTCGCGCGCGCCTGGGAGGTCGCCGTCCAGTGCGGCCAGCCGGGCGAGGGCCAGCGCGACCGTGCCGACGTAGCCGCACTGGCCGACGTTCGCGACGCAGTGCGCGACCGGCGTCAGCCGTGCGGTCAACGTGGCGACCTGTGAGCGCAGGCCGAGGTCGGCGACCGCGTGGGCGAGCATCGTCAGCCGCGAGTGGGTGGTCCAGGTGACCGGCTCGACCTGCGCGATCTCCGCGATCAGCAGCTTGTCGGCATCAGGCTCGCCGCGGGCGACCGCGATCAGCGTCGGCGCCCACGGGACGAACGGGCTGACCGGCACCGGCTCGTCGGGCTCGACGGGATTGTCCAGCCGACCCTGCTCCCACCACAGGGCGAGCAGCGCGAGGTGGTACGCGCCACTCTCGTAGAGCTCGGTCTCCCGGTGCAGGGCGAAGGCGTGGTGGTAGATCTCCTCCGCCGTGGAGAGGTCGTCGTCCCGCCACAGCGCCAGTGAGCCCTGCGCCCAGCGGAACTGCACCCGGCTGGCCGGCAGCCGCAGCAGGTCGCTGCCGAGCGCGCCGAGCCGGACGTGCTCGGCGGACCCCGGGTCGCCCAGCTCCGTCTTCGCCAGGTAGAGCAGCCCGTGCGCGATCACCTCGTCGATCTGCGCGCTGGCGTGCGGGACGGTGGCCAGCCGGTTGAGCAGCTCGACGGACTCGGCGGCCCGTTCGGCGATCCCGGAGAACGCCACGGCCCGGGCGAGCAGCGCGTCGGCCAACGCCTCGTCGTCACCGATGCGTTCGGCCAGCTCGATCGCCCGGCGGCTGAGCAGGTCGGGGACGGAGCCGTCCGGGTCGTAGGCGCTGCCGACGGCGAGCGCCGCCAGCACCCGGACGTGCGCGGCGGGGTCGGCGGCGACGAGGGTCTCCAGGCCGGCGAGGCGTGCGAGCAGCGGCGCCGGGTCGTCGCCGTAGACGGCCCAGGGCCAGGATCCGCTGGTCCGCAGCAGCGTGGCGGCCAGCCGGCCGGCCGAGTCGAGCCGCCCGCGGCGCACCGCGTCGAGCAAGCCGGCGTCGACGACGTCGAGCACCGTCTGGCCGCGCCCGGCGCGGGCGAGCGCGCTGACCCGCGCGATGAGCACCTCGTCCCGGTCGATGTCGAGATCACCGGCGCTCCGGTCGAGGACGTCCAGCGCCTGGCCCCACCAGCGCGCGGCGGCTTCCGACTGCCAGCGGCGCTCCGCGTCGAGGGCGGCGGCGCGGCAGGCGTCGAACACGTCGGCGGACTCGGCCAGCGGCCAGGCGGCGGCGAGATGCGCGGCCCGGCGGGAGAGCGCCTCGCCCCCGCCGGAGCCTCCGTTGACTGGGCAACCGTCCACCGGGCCGAGGGCCTCGGCCACCCGCAGGTGCAGCCGCTGGCGGCGCAGGCTGGAGATCCCGGCGACGACCTCGTCGCGCAGCAGCGCGTGCGCGAACATGTACCGCCCGGTGCCGGCGGCCTGGACGATCACATGTTCGTCCGAGGCCTCGTCCAGCAGGTCGGCGAGCTCGTCGCGGTCGAGCCGGGTCACCTTGCCGAGCAGGTCGATGTCCAGGACGTCGCCGATGACGGCGGCGGCGCGCAGCACCTGGAGCACCGCCGGATCGAGGATGGCGAGCCGCTGCCCGAGCACCGAGCGCACGGCGACGGGTACCTTTCCGCCGGCGCGGTCCTCGGCGGGCAGGCGGGCGTACTCGCAGACGAAGAACGGGTTCCCGCTGGTCCGGTCGGCCAGCTCAGCGGCCTCGGCGTCGTCGATGGCCTGGCCGCTGATCCGGTTGACCAGCTCCGACACCTCACCCTCGGTCAGCGGTGGGACGGCCAACCGCCGTGATCCGTGCCGGCGGGCCGCGGCGGCGAGCAGCCGGTCGAGCTCGGGGCGGCCGGTGACGTCCCTGGCGGTCACGACGAGGGCCAGCCCGGGGCACGCCCCGGCGTCGGCGAGGTGGGTGAGTAGCCGCAGGCTCGCGGTGTCCGCCCAGTGGACGTCCTCGGCCACCACCAGCAGCGGACGGGTCCGCGCGGCCTCGGAGAGTGCGTCGAGCACCCGGCCGTAGACGACGAACCGGGCCGCGTCCGCGTCGGCGCCACTCGGCGGGGTCAGCAGGTCGTCGGGGTCGGCGCCGAGGTCACGCAGCAGTTGGCGCACCGGCCACCAGGGCGGTACGGCGTCGTCGTCGGGGCACCCCGTCCGTGAGACCGCCCCGCCGGCCCGGTGCCAGCCGGCGGCGGCCTCCTCGGCGAGCCGGCTCTTACCGATGCCCGCGGGGCCGGTGAGAACCACCCAGCGGACGGGCCCGGCCATCGCCTCGGACAGCACCGAGTCGAGCACGGCGATCTCGCGCACCCGGCCGACGAGCTCCCCGTACCGGACTCCCGGCGTTCCCTCGCCTTCGGACGTCCCGCTGCCGGCCATGGTGGTCGGGGCGGCGGTGCGGGCCGCGTCGGCGGCGATCGGGTTGGCGGCGATCGGGTTGCCGGCGTGGGCCGCGGCGGCGCTGGTGGCTGGGCCGATGGAAGCGTTGGTTGGGCGAGTGGAGGCGTTGGCCGGGTCGGTGGGAGTGGCTCGGTCGGCGGTGCGGGGGGAGGCCGGCCAGGAATCCAGCGCCGGGTCCTGGCGCAGGATGGCGCCCTGCAGGTCGCGCAGCGCCGGGCTGGCCTCCAGGCCGAGCTCGTCGGCCAGCCTCCGGGCGTGGTCGCGGAAGGCGTCGAGGGCCTCGGCCGCGCGCCCCGCCCGGTAGAGCGCGATCATGTGCAGGTGGCAGGCGTGTTCCGCTAGCGGGGCGTCGTGCACCAGCTGGCGGGAGCGCAGCACCGCGGCGGTGATCCGCCCGGAGCCGAGCAGGCCGACGACCGCGCTCCGCTCGCACTGCGCCCACCGCTCGTCGACCGCGTTCGCCACGCCGCGCACCCACGACTCGTCGCCGAACTCGGCGAGCAGCGGGCCCCGGCGCAGCGCCGCCGCCCGGTCGGCGGCCGCCACCGCGTCCGGCCAGTCCCCGGTGTCGGCAGCGGCCTGGGCCCGGTCGCACTCCCGCTCGAACAGCCGCAGGTCCAGGTCGTCCGGGGGGACGTCCGCCAGATAGCCCGGGGTGCGGCGGACGATCGGTGAGGTGGCCCGCTCGTCGTCGCGCAGCAGCCGCCGCAGGTTGGAGATGTGCGCGTGCAGACTGGAGAGCATGCTCGGCGGATGCTCGTCGCCCCACACGGCGCCGGCCAGGCGGTCGACGGAGACCACCCGGCCGGCGTCCAGCAGCAGGGCGGCCAGTACCGCCCGCTGCTTGGGGCCGCCGAGCTGGACCGGCCGGCCGTCCCGGACGACCTCGATCGGCCCGAACAGGCGGTAGTACGGCACGCCCCTCATGATGCCGTCTTCGCGGCACTGGCTCGCGGGATGCGGGATCAGGACCGCGCCCGCGACTGCACCAGACCGGCGGCGGCCCGCACCGGGTGTGAGGCGGCCATCCGCGCGCGCGGGTCGTAGCTGGCGGTGAGCGTGGCGAGGCGGGCCAGCGCGGCCATGTCGTACTTGAGCGCGACGAGCACCGGGTCCGTGGTCGAGCCGAAGTTCGGCGCGGAGATTCCACCGGACCACGGCTGCACCGCGTCCATCACCGCGGCGGCGTGCCCGGCTGTGGCCTCGACGATCGGCGGGGCGGCGATGCCGATGGTCAGCAGGGAGTAAGCCGCTTCCCGGTGGCAGACGGCGCTCGACTCCCGGGGCTCGCGGGCCAGCGCGCCGCCGAGCAGCCGCAGCTCGACGAACACCTGCGGGCAGTCGGCGGCCGGCCCGATCAGCGCGAGCAGGGTGCGCACCGCGGCGTCCGGCAGCTCCCGCAGCAGCACCGACCGCTCGTGGACGGGCATCGGGTCGACCGGGTCGGCGTGGATCATCCCGAGCGCGTTGAACGGCATGACGCAGAGCCCGCCGAAGATCGCTGGCGCGAGGCCGCGGATCGGGTCGATCGCCCGCTCGCCGTCGGCCGGGTCCCCGACCCAGGCGTAGCGGACCGCGACGGTGCACCGGCCCGCCAGCGGCGGGGGCACCGCCGGCATCGCCGGCAGCCGCATGATCGCGATGGACGTCGACGCCTGCTCCGGCAGCCCCGCCGACCACGTCTTCCACGCCGACAGGACCCGGTCGGCGTCCGCGCCGTCGAAGTAGAGGCAGCCGCCGTAGATCCGGTCGACGTCCAGCAGTTCGAACTCGACGGCGGTGACCACGCCGAGCGCGCCCTTCCCGCCGCGCAGCGCCCAGAACAGCGCCGCGTTCTCCGTGGCGGTGGCCCGGCGCAGCTCGCCGTCCCCGGTGACGACGTCGAAGGCGGTGACGAGATCGCTTCCGAAGCCGAAGGTCCGCGCGACCGGCGACAGGCCGCCGCCGGTCAGGTACCCGACGACGCCGACGTGCGGCGAGGATCCGGCGAGCGCGCCGAGTCCGTGCTCGGCGGCGGCGTCGAGCACCCGCTGCCAGCGCACCCCGGCGCCGACCCGGGCCCGGCGGGCGGCCGGGTCGATGGTGACCTCGTCGAGGCGACCGGTGTGGACGAGCAGGCTCGGCCGGGTGTGGGCGAGGGCGCCGTGGCCGGTGGACTGGACGATGACGTCCAGGTCGTGGGCGTCGGCGAAGCGGACGGCGGTGACGACGTCGGTCGCGTCGGCGACCGCGACCACGGCCACCGGGGAGACGGCGACGGCGACGTTCCACGGGGTGGCGGCCGCGGCGTAGGCGGCGGTGCCGGGCAGCAGGACATCGCCGATGATCTTGCCGGCGAGGTCGGCCAGCGGCAGCTGCAGGGACGAGGAGTCGGGCGTGAAGGACATGACGGCTCCGTCTGGTCGAGCGGTGTCGAACGGGACGAGATGAGCGTGCGGTCTGCCGCTTGGACCCCACTTGTCGTTCGCCGCCGCCAGCTTGCGCCCCGCCGCCGTGCCACTTGGACGCCGCCGCCGTGCCGCTTGGGCCTCGTGGCCGTACGGCTTGGACGCCTGGTCACACCGCCCGGAGGCGCCTGGAAAAAGCGAGCAGGCACCGCGCTCCGAACGCGCGGCAGCGATGAGGCCGAGCGCTTCTCCAGCGGCCCGGACCGCCCCCGGGTCTTACGATGGCCGGGTGAGTCCGACCGCCGCGCGAGACGTCGTCGTCGACCGTGCCGCCCTGTTGGACTTCATCCGTCCCCGGCACCGCGGCATCCTCATGACCACCCGCCGGGACGGCAGACCGCAGGCGTCACCGGTGACGATGGGCGTGTCCGGCTCCGGCGACGTCGTGATCGCGACCTATCCGGAGCGGGCCAAGGTCCGCAACGCCCGCCGTGACGAGCGCGCCTCCCTCCTCGTGCTGTCGGACGAGTTCAACGGGGAGTGGGCGCAGGTGGACGGCACGATCACCGTCGTCGACCAGCCGGCGGCCGTCGAGGAGCTCGTCGACTACTACCGCAGCGTCAGCGGCGAGCATCCCGACTGGGACGAGTACCGCCAGGCGATGGTCCGGCAGGGCAAGGTGCTGCTGCGGCTGCGCGTCGACGGCTGGAGTCCGGTCAGTCGCGGCGGCTTCCCGGCCCATCTGCTCCAGGGCGCCGACCAGCCGAGCCCACCGAGCCCACCGAACCCACCGAGCCCACCGAGCCCACCGAACCCACCGAGCCCACCGAACCCGGGCGACTCCTGACCGCGACAGCGCGTCCCACCGCTTCCCGGCGCTAGGACTTCTTGTCCGTCCGGGGCTCCAGGCCTGGTCTGTGGGCTTCGGGTCCGGTTCGGGTTGTGGGTTCGGGCGGTTCGGAAGTGTGGCGGTTGGGTGTCATCCACGACTCGCTCACCCGCCACGCATCTCCGGAGCGCCCGGGGTCAGGCCCCGGGTGGCTCCTGATCTTCTCCGACTCCTGCTCCCGGTCCCGGATCTCCTCGCGCCCGGACCATCGGGTCTGACCGGGAGACCCTGCCGAGGCAATATTGACGTCGATATCAATAAGTGGTAATTTTCTCCCAGGTCAGTGATGACAAAAGGGGTGGTCGTGCGTCCCGGCCCTGTGCTGTGTCGGGGAGTCGCGCGGCTGTCTCGTGGCATTCGGCTGGAGTGGTTCGGCCAGCCAGTACGGAGGAATACGTGCCCGCGACCAAAGTCGACTTTCCCGTCTTCGACGCCGACAACCACATGTACGAGACACCCGACGCATTCACGAAGTTCCTCCCCGAGGAATACGCCGGCCTGATCAAGTATGTGCAGGTCAACGGGCGTGACAAGATCGCGGTCAGGGGTGTGATCTCCGAGTACATCCCGAACCCGACCTTCAGTGTCGTCGCGCGGCCGGGCGCCTGGGAGGACTACTTCAAGAACGGCAACCCGGACGGGAAGTCGACCCGGGAGCTGATGGGCAAGCCGATCCGCTCCCCGGAGGCCTTCTTCTCCCCGGAGCCCCGCCTCGCCCTGATGGACGAGCTGAACATCGACCGGGCACTCATGTGGCCGACGCTGGCGAGCCTGCTCGAGGACCGGCTCCGCATGGACCCGAAGGCCACGCACGTGGTCGTCCACGCGCTGAACCAGTGGATGCACGAGCACTGGAGCTTCAACTACGAGGACCGCATCTTCGCCACGCCGGTCATCACGCTGCCGATCGTGAGCGAGGCCATCAAGGAACTCGAGTGGATTCTCGAGCGCGGGGCGAAGATCATCCTCATCCGGCCGGCTCCCGTGCCCGGCTACGAGGGTTTCCGGTCGTTCGCGCTGCCCGAGTTCGACCCGTTCTGGCAGAAGGTCGTCGAGGCGGACATCACCGTCGGCCTGCATTCCTCGGACGACGGCCTGACCCGCTACTACAACATGTGGGAGGGCCGGCAGGACGGTGAGCACCTCCCGTTCGCCTCGCCGTCCGCCTTCCTCGACATCATGCACCTCCAGGGCCGGGGCATCTTCGACACCGTCGCCTCGCTGATCGGGCACGGACTCCTCACGCGGTTCCCGAGCCTGCGGATCCTGCCCGTCGAGAACGGCTCCGGATGGGTGCGTCCCTTCGTCGAGGCCGTCGGCACCTCGTACGCGCACAGCCCGAAGCTGTACGACGAGGACCCGCTGAAGGTGCTCAAGCGCAACGTCTGGATCCACCCGTTCCACGAGGAGAACCCGCGCGGCCTCATCGATCTCCTGGGCGTCGACCGGGTCGTCTTCGGATCCGACTACCCGCACGCCGAGGGGATGTCCGACCCGGTCTCCTACGTGAACGAGCTCGAGGGCCTGCCCAAGGAGGACATCGCCCGAGTGATGGGCGGCAACCTCGCCGAGGCGCTGAAGCTGCCCTTCGCAGCCTGAGGACGTCCCGCCTTTCGCGGGTCGCGCCCTGACAGACCGGCCTGGCCGGCATCGCACGGATCACTCGTGCGATGCC
>NZ_JALKFY010000006.1:0-162921 GCF_023242985.1 Frankia sp. Mgl5
ACCTACGTGTACCGGGCGGTTGACCAGCACGGCCAGGTCATCGACGTCCTGGCCAGCACCCGCCGCGACCAGGCCGCCGCCCGGCGGTTCTTCGTTCGGGCGCTGTCCCACGAGCGCCGGCCGGTCGAGGTCACCACCGACAAGGCACCTGTCTATCCGAGGATCCTTGACGAACTGCTCCCCGAGGCCTGCCACGTCGACGCTGCCCGGGAGAACAACCGGATCGAAGCCGACCACGGCCGGTTGAAAGCACGGCTCCGGCCGATGCGCGGACTGAAACGCCTCCGCTCCGTCCAGACCGTCAGCGCCGGGCACGCCCTGGTCCAGAACATCCGCCGCGGCCACTACGAACTCGCCGTCAACACCAACCCACAGCTGAGGCTGGCAGCCGCATTCACCGAACTCGCCGCCGCCGTCTGACCGCCGATCACCGAGGCCGCTGGCCTGCCCGTCTCCTCGGAACGCAACAGCGCCCAGCGGACCGCCAGCACGATCACCTCGGGTGGAACCGGAACCGGTGAACTCCGAGACCGGGACCGGCGGACGGGCAGCACGTCGATGCACCATCCGATCATGACTGCTCAGGCGCCCAGACCGCCAGACCTCGCCTATGCAACGGCCCCGGTGCACGGCCCGCGGGCATCGACCACCCCGGGCGGGCGGCGGCACCGGCCTGCTTCTTGCGTACCCCGCGCCTGGTCCGTCGCACCGCCACCGGAACGGCCGCCACCGGACGGGTGGCCGCAGCGGGCAAGGACTTGACCGAATGCGCAGAGACAGCCACGTGCCGACCTCGGATCATCGGAACGACGAGGAACGGTGGCGGGCGTGCCGGGGACAGAGACCTGCCTGTCCGGGAACATTCAGGAGAGCATCTCGGCCGGGCTCGGGCATGTTGGGACGGAAATGCGCCGGAGATTCCGCGGGAGAACGCGGCGCGACTGTACCGGATCAGCGAATCGCCGGGTGGACGAAAGGACGACGATGAGCGAGGACCCGAAGACAGTCTTAGCCGGGCTCCGGACGCGGACGATGTGGCAGGCCCTCGTCGCGTCGGCGGAGCGAGTCCCAGATCGCGCCGCACTCGTTGCCGCCGACGACGGTGGCCACGCGCAACGGCTGACCTACGCCACGGTGGTCGAGCGGGCGCGGGCGCTGTCCGCCGGCCTGGCGAGCATCGGAGTCCGGCGTGGAGACCGCGTCGTGCTGTGGCTCACGAACACGCCGGAGTGGGTCATCTCGCACTTCGCTTGCATGCGGCTCGGCGCGGCGACGGTACCCGTCAACACCTTCCTCAAGCCGGCCGAGGTCGAGTACGTCATCACCCAGTCCGGCGCCCGCCACGTGATCATGCTCGACGGCTTCCGGGCCCTACGCATGCCCACGATGCTCGCCGAGATCTGCCCGGAGTTCGCGACCGCGGACACGCCCGGGCACCTGCGCGGCTCAGGGACGCCGGACCTGCGCAACGTGGTGATTTTTCACCGCGGTGGCGGTCAGCACGGCGGGGCCTTCGACCTCGCGGCGCTGGAGGGGCTCGGCCGTGACCCGAGTGCCGCGGATGCACGGGCGCTCGCCGATCGCATGGAGCGGCAGGTGCTGGGCAGCGACCTCGCGATGGTGAAGTACACGTCCGGCAGCACCGGGTTCCCGAAGGGGGCGATGCTCGAACAGGGCGGCATCGTCGCCAATGCGACGCTCCACTCCCGCCGCATCGGCATCCAGGACTCGGACGTGTGGTTCAGCATGATGCCGTTCTTCCACGGCGGCGGCAGCATCTATGGCCTCATGACGATGCTGGTGAACGGCGGCACGCTCATCTTCACCGAGGCGTTCAACGCCCGCCTCGGCGCCGAGCTGATTGAGCGCGAGCGGGCGACGATCCTGTTCGGGGTGCTCGGAACGGAGGTGGCCAGGGCGGCGGTCGACGACGGCCGCGACCTGTCGTCCGTCCGCATGGCCCACGTCCCGGACGAGGAGACCCGTACGGCGATGCCCAACGCCAGCTGGACGTTCGTGCCGTTCGGGCTCACGGAGACGTACGGGCCGGCGTCGGTGACGGCTCCTGACGATCCGCCCGACAAGCAGCGCACGACGGGGGGCCGTCCTCTGCCGGGTAACGAGATCCGTGTCGTCGACCCCGAGACCGGCCTCGACGTCCCACCGGGGGCTGTCGGCGAGGCGTGGGTGCGCGGCAACGTCATGCGGGGCTACTGGAACAAGCCGGAGGAGACGGCGCGGGTGCTCGACCTCGACGGCTGGCTGCACAGCGAGGACCTCATCGCCATGGACGCCGACGGCTACATCACCTATGCCGGACGGTTGAAGCTGATGCTGAAGGTCGGCGGCGAGAACGTCTCGGTGGAGGAGGTCGAGAAGGTCGTCGCCAGCCACGAGGCCGTCGAGTACTGCGCTGCCGTCGGTGTGCCCGACCGGCGCAAGGGCGAGGTGGTGCGGGCCTACGTCGTCGTGCGCCGTGGTCATCACCTCGACGCCGACGCCCTGCGCTCGTGGCTCGAGACCCGGCTCGCGCGGTTCAAGATACCCAGGGACATCGTGTTCCTCGACGAGCTTCCACGGTTGGCGAACGGGAAGCTCGACCGGGTCGGCCTGGCCGAGCGCGCAAAAGAAGAGGTGACGGTGTGACCGGTACGACCGACCTCGCCGATGTGACCGAGGACGCCGTCTTCGCCGCGTTCCCCGCGGTGCTGATCGACCGGGACAACGTCGAGCACTACCGGGGCCTGCTGGCGCGAAAGCTACTGATCAATCGTTGCTCGGCCTGCGGCTACTGGGTGTACCCACACCGCCCGCTGTGCCCGGAGTGCTGGTCGTGGGACGTCGTGCCCACCGAGGTGAGCGGCGAGGGCTCCGTGTTCCTCTGCACGCTGATCCACCAGGAGCGGGATCCGAACGCCGCGCTGTCGGAGCCTGTGCCGGCCGCCGCCGTGGAGCTCGTCGAGCAGCCGGGGTTGCGTTATCTGGCGCCGATCGTGAACTGCCCGCTCGAGGCGATCCGGCTCGACATGCCGGTGCGCCTGACGTGGGTGGATCGCGACGGGCTCGCGTGGCCGGCGTTCGAGCCGGCGGACCCGGTCGAGAGCGGGAGGTGACAGGGCAATGGCACGCAACCCGTTGAAGGACACCCTGGCCGTGGTCGGCGTCGGGTCGACGCCCTACGGCCGTGACCTGAAGCGCACCGAACTGTCGCTCGCCCTCGAGGCGGCCGTCGGCGCCATCGAGGACGCCGGCATCGACCGGCAGGAGATCGACGGTGTCTGCGGCACGGGCATGGACCCGCTGTCCATGGGCGGAGCCGGGTTCCTGACGCTGCAGGGCGCGCTCGGGATCGAGAAGACCACCTGGCAGAAGAACGGGTGGCTCGGGTCGTGCTTCGTCTATGCGGCCGAAGCGGTGTTCTCCGGCCTGTGCGACACGGTACTGGTGGTACAGGCCTACACCCGCAGACCCGAGATGTCCCGGTCCGCCGCGAGCGACCCGTTCCGCCTCCGGGCGGCGCAACTGCGCGCGGCGAGCCACGCGCCCATAGGCCGGGACGACTTCGCTCGCCGCTGGCTGCACTCCGGTGAGCCGTATGCCGCCTGGATGGCGCGCTACCTGCATGACTACGGAGCGACGAAGGACGTCTTCGCCCGCATTGCCGTGAACAACCGCACCCACGCGACGAAGAACCCCAATGCAGCCATGCGAACCCCGATCACGATGGAGGACTACCACGCCTCTCGCGTGATCTGGGAGCCCATGCAGATGCTCGACATGGACGTGCCCGTCGACTGCGCGGAGGCGCTGATCATCACGACGGCCGAGCGGGCGAGAGATCTGCGCCACAAGCCTGTGTACGTCCACGCCATGTCGCTGGGCGGTTCACGGGTCGGGGAGTACTACGACAACAGCCTGGGTTGGACCGAGAACGCTCTGTGGACCTCCCTGGCCGGCCTGTGGGAGCGCAGCGACCTGACCGTCAACGACCTCGACCTCTTCTTCCCCTACGACGGCTACACCATCGACACCGTGGGGTGCATCGAGGCAGCCGGGTTCTGCAAGCCGGGCGAGGCCAGCGACCTGCTGGCGTCCTCCTGGGACGCCGAGGCGAACATCCTTCGCCTCGGCGGGCACACGCTCGTCACGACCAACGGGGGTGGGCTGTCGCAAGGACGGGCGGGGGGCTTCAACTTCTACACCGAGGCGGTGCGACAGCTGCGGGGCACCGAGGGTGAACGTCAGGTTCCCGGTGCCAGGACGGCGCTGCTCTGCCCTGGCGCCAGCTTCTTCCACGATCCCGCGTCGGTCCAGTTGCGCACAGACTGAGCGGAGGAGTCGAGCGAGCGGAGTCGTCCCGTGAGGAACGAGCGGGGCGAGTGAGCGACGGAGCTCAGCAGGGAAAAGGAGCACAGCGATGGAGACCCGCACGCTCGTCAGCTTCGACATCGACGGCACCCTGGAGACGGGCGACCCGGCCGGGCCGCTCCGACTGGCCTTCGTGCGGTGGGCGCAGGCACAGGGCTACGTGATCGGTAGCTGCTCCGACCGCACCCTCGGCGAGCAGTCGGTGATGTGGGAGCGCGCCGGGATCGTCCCCGACTTCGTCAGCCGCAAGCACGAGCTCGCGGGGGTCCGAGCGGCCTTCGGCTGCCGGCGGTTCGTGCACATCGGCGACACCCATGTCGACAGGCACTTCGCTGAACGGGCCGACTTCGAGTTCATCTTCGTGCTCGACCTCGCTCGTCGGCTCGCCGGCTCCTCGGCCCGCCGGGGGTCTCTCCCTCCGGCAGCCCGAGGGCCGGCCACGCGAACCGCACGACGTGCGCCCTCGCCGCCGCCCGCTGCTGGAAGTGGGCCTCGTGCCGATCCGCGGCGGCGCTGACGAGGGCGAACAGGCTGTTCGCGTCAGCCTCCGGGGTCAGTGAGCGCAGAAGACCTGCCTCGTGGCCCGCGCGCAGTGCGCCGACGAGCGGCCGGCAGAAGACCCGTCGCATGTCCTGTAGCACGTCGGCCAGCGGGTAGGAGCCGCGAACGGCGGGGGACGAGAACAGCGCCACGCGGGCAGCCCGCCGGGGTTCGTAGAAGACGTCGAGGAATCGCTCCAGCCAGGCCTCGATGGCGGCGACCGGATCGGAGGCCGCGGCCACGGCGCGCTCCAGCGAACGTGCCACCGCCGCGGCGTCGCGTTCGAGGAGGGCCAGCAGCAAGGCCTCCTTCGACTCGAAGTGGCGGTAGAACGACCGGGTCGACAGCCCGGCGTCGGCGAGGATCTCGCCGACGGACGTCTGGGCGTAGCCGTTGAGCGCCATGAGCCGCATCGCCGCGTCCATGATCATGCCCCGTTCCGTGTCGGCGTCGAAACGGCGGGGTCGCCCAACCCGTGGTGTCGTCGCGGGGGTCGGCTCGGTCACAGCTCCCTCCAGGGTCACCCATCACTCTAATTTGAAAACGGGTCTTGCATATTGACGAGTTGTCTCCCTAGGCTGGGAACGACCCCGAAGAGGTTCTGATGACATCTCGGATCCAGGACGGCTCGCCATGAGCACGCTGGGCGCACACCCGGCATCCTCCACGCCGGCCCGTCGACCGGGCTCAGTGCGACGGACCACGACCCACGACTCCCTACGGCCGGACGGGCTCCTCGGACCGGTCACCGTCGTGGCGCGGGGGCGAGATCTGCGCACCGCGCTCGACGGCGCAAGCACCGTCCTCGGCACGGCGCGCCTCGATCTCCAGGTGGACCACCCGGAGCGGCTCGTCCGCCGGATCACCGGCGACCCGTCCCATCCGGGTCTGGCGGCGCTCGTCGGTATGGCGGCGTCCGCCGGCTTCCGGAAGGCCGTCGATGACGCCATGCCGGGCGAGCGAGTGTCGCGCTCCGTGCGGTTCCAGCTCCTCGACGACCTGCCGACGGCTCTGCTCGTGGGCGGCTACGCGGTGCAGGTCGGCGGTGCGGTCCGGTCTCGTCCGAAGCTCACGCTGCAGCACCCGGACCTGTGCGCCGGGTGGGTGGCGGGAGGCACGCTCGTGTCGGGGTTCGCCCGGACGGGGATGCCACCCACCCACACCGGTCCCGAGGCGCCCTCCGTCGAGTCCACCGACGACCCGCTCGGCTGGCACGCGTTCGACTCGCTCCCGCCGCACGGGATGCGCCGACGTCGCCGGCTCGACGTGTGGAAGGACGGCGAGGTCGCCCTGGTGGAGTGCTTCTTCCGCGACAGCCACATGGACGGCGGCGGCGTCGAGACGATCGTGCACGAGTACACGGTCCACGCCACATTCGACCCTTCGACGCGGCGGTTCCTGTCGGGTGAGGCCGACATCGGTGCCCTCCCGTGGCCGGAGTGCCCCAACGCGGCGGCGAGCGCCGGCCGCCTGGCCGGCGCGCCGGCCGAGGGCCTGCGTGGCTGGGTGCGCGGCACCTTCGTCGGCCCGTCCACCTGCACACACCTCAACGACACCCTGCGCTCGCTCGAGGACGTGAGTGCCCTGGTGGAACGAGTGGACGAGGGGAAGCCGACCGTTCGATGACCACCACGAACCGTACGGCAACCGGTAGGTGTCGACGACGAGGTTGCGGCCCGTCGTCGACGAGAAGGAGGTAGGAACCGTGGCAATGATCTGGGCCAACTCGGGTGACTCACACCTCGTCGAGCCGGACGATCTCTTCGCCAGCAGCCTGCCCTCGTCGCTCGCGGCGCGGATGCCGCGCAGCGTCAAGGACACCGACGGCGGCTGGGAGACGATCCACGTTGACGGGCAGGAGTTCCGGCGTCGCCTGCCCCGGCCGGGCCGGCAGCTCACCGACGAGAACGGCCGCACGGTTCCCGAGCGGGCGCCCGGCGCCAACGACAAGGAGCTGCGCCTGCTCGATCTGGACACCGAGGGCATCTGGGCCGAGCTCATCTACCCGTCGCTGGGGATGTGGACCTCGTCGATCCGTGACCCGGAGCTGCTCGCCGCGGGCGCCCAGGCGATCAACGACTGGGCGATCGAGTACCAGCGGTTCTCGCCCCGCTACGTCTGCGCCGCGACGATCCCCTTCCTTACCGTCTCCACCGCCGTGGCCGAGGTCGAGCGGGCCGCCGGGCTCGGCTACCACGCCGCGTCCCTGCCAGTCACACCACTCGTCGACGGGGACGACTGGCATCGCGAGTCGTGGGAGCCGCTGTGGGCCGCCCTCGAGGAGACGGATCTCGTGATCGCGTTCCACATCGGCAGCGAGCCCCACGACGCGTCCACCCGCAACGGCGTCTACTACCGCGGCCCCGGCGGCGCGCTCCTGAACTACCTGGAGACGACCTACGGCGGCCAGCGGGCGGTGGCCAAACTGATCGCCGGCGGCGTGTTCGACCGGCACCCGTCCCTGCGGGCGATCGTGTCCGAGGGCGGCGCCACCTGGGGCCCGTTCATCGCCGACCGGCTCGACGAGGCGTACCGGCAGCACGCGTCAGCCGTCAGTCCCCGCCTGCGACGGCTCCCCAGCGAGTACCTGTACGAGAACGTCTACGCCTCCTTCCAGCACGACCGTTCGGCCGTCGCCGCGGTGACGGCCATGGGCTGGCGCAACGTGTGCTGGGGCAGCGACTACCCGCACATCGAAGGCACCTTCGGGCACACCCAGAAGACGCTCCAGGAGCTCGTCGGCGACCTCGATCCCGCCACCCGGCACCGCATCACTCAGGGAGCCTTCCGGGAGTTGTTCCCCCACGTGCCGCCGGCCCCGGACGGCGGGTCGTCGACCGAGTCGGTGACATACCGGGAGTAGATGTCGAGGATGACGTAGAGCTTGTACCAGATTCCTTTCTCCGGGCCTTTCAGATACGCGGCCGCCGCGCTGACCCACGCTCTGGGTGACCTGCCGGTCCGGACCCTCGTGCGCATCGGAGCCTGTCAAACGTGGTGAGACATCAGGCGGCTTGGTTCGTGTGTAGCGTCTCCTCGGTCTCGATGATCGCTGGGGGCTGGTTGATCCACGCCTTGGTCGGTAGCGCAGGCGGAGTTGGTCGGCGGTGGAACCGCTCGGGGCTGGCGATGTAGACGGCGTCGAGGACCTGGGCGCGTCGCGCCTGGATCTCGTGGGCGGTGCCGTCATGGACGCTGGCTGGGGTGTGTAGAGCGACGCCTGTACCGCCAACTCACCCCCCACCTCCTCGCCGCCGCTTCCTCGTCCTTCTCTATGGAGAGTGCCGCGTTCCGCGCCGCTCTGCATCGCCTTACTTCCTATCTGCACCGCTCCGGCCAAATTCGGCTTGCGCACAGATCGCCGCCCGCGCCCGCAGCCACCACCGTCAGCTCCTCCGCGACGACCACCCGGACACCCTCACCACCGTTAACGATCTCGCCAACACCATGCACCTACTCGGCGACTACCAGGCGGCCCGTGCTCTGGACGAGGACACCCACGCCCGCCGCCGGCGAGTCTTTGGCGACGACCACCCCGAAACCCTGCGCTCCGCCAACACCCTCGCCACTTACCTACGCCAGCTCGGGAACTGGCCGGAAGCACAAAGGCTCGAAATCGAGATTCGCAGCTCTGTTAGATCTGGCGGCGGCTGATGACTTTGACGGCAAACCTCGCCGGCCGCGAGGGGTCTGTTGCATAGGCCCGGGCGGTCTGTCCGTTTCGGCACCACCCCGCCAAACGAGCCATAGCAGCGAAACCACCGAGCTCCCGAAGAGCGGAATCCGTTGGATCACGGCAGGACCGGCAGTCAGATCCATCGCGATCGAGGACGATCGAAGATCCACAACCGTCCCGCACGTCCGCCCGGTGTGCACATCGTGAACCCATACGACGAAGCACTACCCGGCAGTACCCGACACCCCGCGACCCACAGAACCCGCCGCGACCTGCACAAACACACATAGGGCGGCACCACGCGGCACTCGCCGGCACGTCGACCCACCGGCTTTCAACCGCTGGCTCGAGGAGGACTGGGGCTTCGCCTACCGGAACCTGGGTCGGCCCCCTGCTCCACGGGCTCGAACTGCTGGCCGCGCAGAATCCGGGTACCTTCCGGACGTCACCGGTCGACCAGTTCGTCGAGCACTGCTGGGTCGCCCCCTTCGTCGAGGACAACGTCGAGGAACTGGCCGTCCACCTGCCCGCCGAACGGATCCTGTTCGGCTCGGACTGGCCCCACGCCGAGGGCCTCAGCCAGCCGAAGGACTTTCTCGCCGGTCTGGGCGGCTTCTCGGCGCAGGCCCAGCGGCGGATCATGCTCGAGAACGCCCGGGAGCTGACACTGCGCTGAATGCGCACCGGTCGCGGTGCCTGCCGACCCACGCTGCGCCGGATCGGGTGCCCCTGAAACCTGTAGAACGTGGTGGTGGACAGCACCAACCCTGCGACGCAGGACGTCGGCCAGACGCCCAGGCATGAGCGTCCCCGCCGCCGTCCTGGCCGGCCACCGCGCCTCAACCGGCAGATGGTCATCGACGCCGCGATCGCCCTCGATCCGGACAGCCTGACACTCCAGGCGGTCGCCGACCGTCTCGGAGCGGACCGTAAGGCAGTCAGTTACTACGTGTCCGGACGAGAGGAGCTCCTCGAGCTCGTCACCGCGCAGACCCTGGCAGCCGAGCTGGAGCACCTGCGTATCCCCGAGGACAGCTGGCAGGAGGCCGTCCGCGTCTACGCACGCGGGGTGCGCCGTGTGCTGCTGCGCGAGGCCTCGCTGTCGCTCCTGATCGACAGACTTCCCGGAGCCGGCGTCCTGGTTCCGGCCGACGCGCTGCTCGCCAGGCTGCTCGACGCCGGCTTCGACGAGACCGGTGCCAGCCATGCCCTCGCCCTGATCACCCGCGTGGTGTTCACCAACGCCAAGGACATTCTCTTCGCCGCACGCTTCGCCCGGCACCCCACGCTCACCGAGGTTCAGCGCATCCTCGCCGAGCTTCCCGACGACCGGCTTCCCCACCTGCGGCGGGTCCTCGCCCGGGAGCAGTCCCCGGACGACCCGCAGGAGTCACCCTTCGAGCTTGAACTCGAGTTCATCGTGGCCGGCCTGGAACGCCTTCTTGCCGGAACCCCGTCACCGGGCGGGAACTCCTGATCCGGGTGGCGAATCGGCGTCGCTGTCAGCTCCGGCGTCGGCGTCGGTAACAGGTCGGGCGGTCTCCTCGCCAGGACCATGATCGCTGTGGGATGGGCCGGGCGGGTCCGGTCCCGCTGGCCCTGGAAGGACGCCGGCCATGCCGACGGGGTGACTCGCGAGGAGGTCGGCCCGGGTTACCGCCGCCGCGGCCAGCGAACCACCGACCGCGTTCTCCATGCGGACCTCGCAGCCGCCTTCCACCAGCGTCACCCCAGGCCGGCAAGGGCAGCGCGTTCGACTCCCCGAGTCTCCGGACCTGCGGGAGCGAATCATCCCGGTCTGGCCGCTGGAGTGACTGCGGTTGACTGGCGCGGCACTCCGCCCGCAACCTCGTGTCCGGGACGGGCGCGGCCGGGAACTGCCGCTGCGGGCATCGGTGCCACGCGCCGGCGACTCTGTCGCCGTCGATCCGCTTCACGACCTCTCCGTGCTCCAGCACGGCCACTCGATGCGAAGCGTGCCGCACCACCGCGAGGTCGTGGGAGATGAACACGTAGGCGACGCCGGTGGTGTTCTGGAGCTCCACGAGCAGGTCGAGGACCGCCCACTGGGACGGCGGGTCGAGGGCCGACACCGGGTCGTCGCAGATGATCAGCTCGGGGGAGAGGGCCATCGCGCGGGCGACGGCGAGGCGCTGACGCTGGCCGCCCGAGAACTCGCGTGGTAGCCGTCGGCCAGCACTCGCCGGGAGGCCGACCTGGTCCAGCAGCTCCCGCACCCGTCGGGCAGCCGCGGCGACCGGGACCCGCTGGGCGCGCAGTGGCTCGGCAAGGGACGTCTCAACCGTCAGCGCCGGATCGAGCGAGCTGTACGGGTCATGGAGAACAGCCTGGATCTTGTCTGCGAGGCGCTGCCGCCTGCCCCGGGACAGCCGGACGATGTCCTGCCCTTTGAGGCGGATCGAACCCGAGGCCACCGGTGCGAGCCCCAGCACCGCACGGCTGAGCGTGGTCTTACCGGATCCGGACTCGCCCACGATGCCTAAACACTCGCCGGGGCGGACGTCGACCGACACGCCCCTCAGTGCTCGGACCGGGCTCTTGCGAAAACCTCTGACCGGATAGTCGACCACGAGGTCTTCGACATCGAGCAGTGTGCTCACGTCTCGGCCTTTCGGATGCGCGGATCTTAGGTCGTGGAGAGCGGGTTCCCGGGACCGCACTTATTCCCTGCCGGGAGAAATTAAGGTACACGCAGCCGTAGGTCAAGGGACACATCGGTACCCGAGGGCCTCGCCGGGAGGCCCCTCGGTGTGGATGCGTCGTTCAGTCGTCACCCTGTGCTGTGGATGGGGTGCGCGTGGGTCTGTCGTCGCGGTTACGCCCGGGGAAGGCTGAGGAGTTGCCGGCCGATGATGCCGCGGATGATTTCTGAGGCGCCACTGGAGATGGTCAGGGCGCGACCCCAGAGATGGTTGTGATACCAGCGGTCGGTGACCTCGTGGCCGCTGTCGTCGATGGACGTCGACGAGGTGAGAAGCTGCATCGCGAGCTCGGTCAGCGCTACGTTCGTCTCCGTGTAGGCGAGTTTCGCGACGGGACCGTCGCTCGGATGCTCGTTGTCGGCCAGAATCCGGTCGACGGTGTCGCGCACGATGAGCTTGACCTCCTCCACCCGCGCCAGGGCCGTCGCGAGCTGAGCCTGGACGTCTTCGTGCTCGAGGGCTGTTGTGCCGTCGGGCTGGCGGGCGGCGGCTGCCAGGGAGACCAGGTCGGAGAACATGCGCTCGAGCTGAACCGCGTTGGCGCCGACGAAGGCCCGCTCGGACGCCAGGCCCGAGGTCACGACCTTCCAGTCGCCGTTCACCTCGCCCAGCACGTGCTCGCGGCCGAGGCGGACACCGTCGAGGAACACCTCGCAGAACTGAGCGAAACCGGTCATCTCGCGGATAGGTCGGACCTCGATGCCGGGCAGGTTCATCGGGACGACGAACGCGGTGATCCCGGCGTGGCGCTCGACAGCCGGATCCGTGCGGGCGACGAGGATCCCCATGTCAGCCCACTGGGCGTCGGTGCTCCAGATCTTCTGGCCGGTCACGACGAACCCGTCGCCGTCGGGCTCGGCGCGCGTGCGCAGTGCGGCGAGGTCGCTGCCGGCGTCCGGCTCGCTGAACAGCTGGCACCAGATGTGCTCGGCGGACCGGATGCGGGGCAGCAGCTCCTGCTTCCGGTAGACCGTCGACCAGCAGCGCCACCCGACCGTCACGACTCAGGTGCCCGAAGGCGCAGACACGCTCACCGGCCAGAACGCCGGCCAGGACATCGTCGGCAACCGGATCATCAGCCAGTGCCAGGACGCGGGCACTCGCCGCCAGTCCGGCGTACGGGCTGCCGTGAAGCGCGGCTCCCAGCTCCATCGCCACGGCCACCGCCGCGTCGGGCCGCAGGCCGATTGGGCCCGGAACCTCAGTTTCGACGTCGACTTCGACATTCTGAGGCGATGTTGAGCCCACCGTCAAGCAGCGACCACGGACCCTGGACACGGGGTCGGTGCTGCCCGACGGTCAGACGCGTCGGCGAATTCCGAGCGCGTTCGTCCAGAGGATGGTGAGCTGTTGCACCGCCGTGTCGAGATCGAAACGGGAGCTGTTCTCCGTGTTGAACAGGAGGTCCGCGAAGTAGGCGACCATGCCGCCGAGCGCCTGCGCGGCGTACGCGGGGTCGACGTTGCGGTCGGCGAAGTCGGCGTCCTGGAGTATTCTCACCCGTCGCTCGATGGCGTGAGCGAAAACCTCGTGGCGTTGCAGGCGAATCTTGAGGACGTCGTTGTCGAAAGTGGCGACCTGCTGGATGACCTGCATTATCTTGGCATTTGCGGCATACGTTTCCAGATAATGGCGGTTGGCCGCGCGGATGCGTTCGATGGGATCGGTGGCGGAACCAGTCGGCTCGGGAGTGAGGAGATCGAGCTCGACAGAGTCGACCACTTCCCGGAAGATCTCCTCCTTGGAGACGAAGTACGTGTAGAACGACCCGTGGGAGAATCCGGCCAGATCACAGATGTCGGCCACCCTGGCATGGAGGAAGCCGTCGCGCTCGAACACGACGCGGGCCGCATCGACGAGCTGGCTCCGGCTCTGACGACCTCGGCGGGTGCGCCCGGTACCGCGACGTTTGCCTACTTCGACCTCTTCGCGTCGCGCACGAGGGGCATTGGGCAGCGCGGTCCCGTGTTGGGTACGTTCAGGCACGGTGGATCCTCTCGGCGCGTGTCAACCGGCTCTGCTGGCTCGCGCCGGAACCTGATGAGCGGTGACGGGTCTGAGGGGCACTGCCGGCACCTCGTGGCGCCGTCGGGCCCGGTCGCTGCCGCTCTCGCTCCAGCCGTGCAGGCCGGACGGCAAGTCTGCCACGCCTGCGGTCCCGCGCCACGCTCGCTCCACCTCCACGATGCCTGCGCTGTGTTCCACGCTCCGCCAACATCTAGCTTGACGTCGACCTCGACATCAACCTTGACATCGATATTTCCGATGTGACGATGTCGTGGATGTGATGCCTGCCATGGTGGGGGCTCGCCGGGCAGGTGATCGCGATGGTGTGAACCCTCGACCGCCAGAAGGCGGCATGCGGGTCGAGGGCGATGTGCACCGGTTGGGCCGCGGGGCTTTGTGACCCAACCGGCGGTCGTGGTGGTCAGTGATCCCGCAGCCGCGCTGCCAGGTCGCTGTCCTTCGCTGGTGACTCCATGACGAGCCGGGATCGGACGACCTTCCCGGATGCGGTGCGGGGGAGCGGGCCGTCCCAGCGCACGAGTTGCTCCGGCAGCTTGCGCCTGGCCATCCCCTGGGTGAGCAGATGCGCCACGACGTCGTCGAGCGTGACGATGCCGCCGTCCGCCGTCCGCCGTCCGCCGTCCGCCGCCGTCACCGCGACCGCGACCGCGACCGCGACCCGTTCGCCGGTCGACGGATCGGGGAGTCCGAACGCGGCGTGCTTGAGTGCTCCCGGCAACCCCGCCAGGGCGGTGTCGATCTCGCTCAGGGAGATCTTGAGGCCGTTGCGGTTGACGATCTCCTTGATCCGTCCGGCGACGGTCAGCCCGCCCTGGTGCGCCTCGATCTGATCCCCGCTGCGGTACCAGCCGTCCTGGAACGCGGCCTCGTCATCCGCCGGGTCCAGATACCCCAGGAACACGCTCGGCCCGCGCAGGAGGCCTTCCCGAGGGTGAGCGGTGGGGCCGGTTCGACGTCGAACAGTTCCAGCGGCAGAACCTCGGCGGCGGCCCGGTGACGGCGCCGGTGGCGGGAAACTCGAAATTGACATCGAAGTTGTATACGGGCTATGGTCCGCGCGTGCCAGTGCCGAAGGTCGCGCTCGGGCTCAGCCTTGCCGGAATCCACGGGGACGCGGCGTCACTCGCCGATGTCGCCCGGCGGGCCGAGCGGTCGGGATATGACTCCGTGTGGACGGGTGAGGCGTGGGGGAGCGACGCGTTCACGCCGCTGGCCTACGTCGCCGCGGTCACCAGTCGTCTCAGGCTCGGTACCGCCATCGCGCAGATGCCGGCGCGTACTCCGGCCACCACGGCGATGACGGTGCTGACGCTGCAGCAGCTTTCCCAGGGGCGCGTCCTGCTCGGGCTCGGTGCGTCCGGGCCACAGGTCGTCGAGGGGTGGCACGGCGTGCCCTACCGCCCTCCGGTGCGGATGACGCGTGAGTACCTCGCGGTGTTGCGCAAGGCCCTGGCCGCGACCGAGCGGCTCGAGTTCTCCGGCTCGGTCTACACCGTTCCCTACACCGGCCCGGACTCCACCGGGCAGGGGCGTCCGCTGCGCTCCACGATGCCGGCCGCCGCGGACACTCCCATCCTCATCGCCGCGCTGGGGCCGAAGAACGTCGCCATGGCCGTGGCGGAGGCCGACGGCCTGCTCCCGTACCTGTGGAGCGCGACGCGCTGGAGCGGTGCCTGGGGGGAGGCACTGGAGAAGGCACCCGAGGGATTCCAGGTGGCACCCACCGTCCTCGCCTGCGTCGGGGACGACCTCGACGACTGCCGCGACCAGGTACGCCCGCGTATCGCGCTGCACATCGGGGGCATGGGCTCCAGGTCCAGGAACTTCTATGCCTCGCTGGTCTCCCGCTACGGGTACGCCGACGAGGCCAGCCGCATCCAGGACCTCTACCTGGGCGGCGACCGCGCGGCGGCCTGCGCCGCCGTTCCCGACGAACTGGTCGACGATCTGGCGCTCGTGGGTCCGCTCACCCGGATCGCCGACCAGCTCGCCGCGTGGCGGGACAGCCCGATCACCACACTGATCGTGGAGCCGACCGACCTCGCCATGGTGGAGCCCATCGCCAGCCTGTGGTGACGGCCGAAGGAGCGAAGGGGAGCGCCATGGCCGACCTTGCGATGACGACTGTCGCCGACCCGCTGCGGCGGCGGTCGGAGGACGATGGGGCAGCTCTGCTCCTCGGCGACCAGCGGTGGAGCTACCGCCAGCTGGTCGAGGAGGCGTCCCACCGGGCGGCGCTGTTCGAGGAGCTCCGGGACGGGGACCGCCCACCGCACGTCGGTGTGCTGTTGGACAACGTGCCGGACTATCTGTTCTGGCTGGCCGCGACGGCTTTGTCGGGGGCCGTGGTCGTCGGCGTCAACGCGACGTACCGGGGTGATCAGCTCGGCCAGCTCATCCGGCACACCGACTGCCAGTTACTGGTCACCTCGTCCGGCTACCAGCCGCTGTTGGACGGGGTGGACACCGGTGTCGTCGCCGACCGGGTGCTGGTCGTCGACGGGCCGGACTACACGGCACGGGTGGCGCGGCAGCGGCCGCTGCCGCCCGACCGGCCGGTGCGGGCCGAGGACCTCTTCCTGCTGATCTTCACGTCGGGATCGACGGGCCTGCCGAAGGCGGTGCGCTGTACGCAGGGGCGGTTCGCGCGTACCGGCGCCCACGTGGCCCGGATCGCCGAGCTGGGCGACGGCGACGCGGTGTATTCGCCGCTGCCGTTCTTCCACTCCAGCTCGTTGTTCACCGGGTGGTCCTCCGCGCTGAACGCGGGGATCCCCATCGCGACCCGGCCGAAGTTCTCCGCTTCGAACACCCTGCCGGACATCCGCCGGTTCGGCGCCACGATGATCACCTACACCGGCAAGGTCCTCAACTACATCCTCGCCACGCCTGAGGGCCCCGACGACGCCGAAAGCCCGTTGCGGCTGGCGATCGGCAACGAGGCGTCGGTGCGCGACATCGGTGTGTTCGCCCGCCGGTTCGGCTGCACCGTCCGGGACAGCTACGGCTCCACCGAGGGCGTTGTCATCGTCCGCCGTGAGCCGTCGATGCCCGCGGGCGCCCTCGGCGCCGCCGATCCGACGGTCCGGGTGCTCGACGCGCAGACCGGGCTGGAATGCCCGCCGGTGACGTTCGGTCCGGACGGGCGCCCGACCAATCTGGACGAAGCCGTCGGTGAGATCGTGGAGACCGTCCCCACCGGCGGGTTCGAGGGCTACTACCGCAACGAGGAGGCGACCCGGTCCCGGTTCCGGGACGGCCGGTACTGGTCCGGGGATCTGGCCTACCGCGACGCCGACGGCTGGTTGTACTTCGCCGGCCGGTCGAACGAGTGGCTGCGGGTCGACGGCGAGAACTTCGCGGCGGCGCCGGTGGAGGCCATCGTCGCCCGCCATCCGGACGTGCGTTCCGTCGCGGTCTACGCCGTTCCCGACGATCCGGTCGGGGACCGGGTCATGGTCGCCCTCGAGCTGCGGGGCGATGCCGGGTTCGATCCCGCGGCGTTCGACGCCTTCCTCGCCGAGCAGCCTGACCTCGGTCCCAAATGGTGGCCGGCCTTCGTCCGGGTCACCGGGGAGCTGCCGAAGCTGGCCAGCATGAAGATCGACAAGATGCGGCTGCGGCGCGAGGCCTGGCGGGCGGACGCCGTCCTCTGGCGGCCCGCGAAGGGCGAGGCCCTGCGTCTGCTCGACGACGCCGACCGCACCCGACTCGACCCACTTCTCGGATGAGCGACGCACCGGTTCCCGAACAGGCAGGGAACTCATGGACGACCCTCCGGGTCCTCGTTCCTGGGGCCGGGCTGCCCTGAGGGCGCTCAGCGGGGGAGGCCGAGTCCCCGTTCGGCGATCGTGTTCCGCTGGATCTCGTCGGTGCCACCGCCGAGGCGCAGGCCCGGGGCGAACAGCAGCCGTTCGATCCATGGCGCGGCCTGCGGGTCGTCGACGAGCGTCACCGCCATCCCGAGGATGGTGGTCGCCGCGTCGGCGCTGAGCCGGGCGTGCTCGGAGTAGAGCAGCTTCGTCGTCGGTCCGGCCGCCGGGACGGCGTGCCCGGCGGCGATCCTGGCCCGGAGCAGGTCCAGCGTGCGCTCCCGGATGACCGCCTGGGCCAGCAGATCCCGAACGCCCGGGTCGTCGGAGCAGCCGAGCTGCCTGGCCAGCCCGACGAGCTGGGTGGCGGAGCGCGCGCTCGTGCCGCCGCCGATCGCGGCCCGCTCGCTGGCGAGCATCGTCCGCAACACGGCCCACCCTTCCCTCGGGCCGCCGATCAGCCCGTTCTCCGGCACGAAGGCGTTGTCGAGGAAGACCTCGTTGAAGTGGTAGGCCCCGGACATCTGACGGAGCGGGCGGATCTCGATCCCGGGCTGCTCCATCTTCATCGCGAAGCACGACAGGCCGGCCCGGCCCTCCTCCCGGCTCCCGGTCCGGGCGATGAGCAGGGCGTAGTCGCTGCAGCCCGCGTTGGAGGTCCACACCTTCTGACCGGTGACCGACCAGCCTCCGTCCACGGGGGTCGCCCTCGTCTGCGCGCTGGCCAGGTCGGAGCCGGCGCCCGGCTCGGACAGCAGCTGGCACCAGCCGTGCTCGCCCCGCAGGATGGGCGGCAGGTAGGCGACGCGCTGCTCCCGGGTGCCATGCCCGAACAGCACGGCGGGGACCATCTCCAGCGCGACGGCGAACATCTTCGTCGACACGCCCCACCTGGCTTGTTCCTCCGCGACGACCTCGTCCTGCCAGCCCGGGGCACCGTGGCCGCCGCACTCGGTCGGCCAGGACCGGCCGGCCAGGCCGGCGTCGAACAGCCGGCGCTGCCAGGCGCGCGTGACGGTGATCGCGTGCTGTTCCTGCTCGTGGTACTCCTGCGGGGTCCGCGCGCTGACGACGTGCACCGCGGAGAAGTCCTCCGGCGATCCCTTGCGCGGCGCGTTGGCCACGAACCACTCGCGGACCCGAGCCTCGAACCGCGCTCGTCCTTCGACCCGCGCTCGTCCTTCGCCGCTGCGCCCGGGTGCCGGTGCGGGTGAGTGCTGCATCGGGTCTTCGCCTCCACACACGTTCGTAGCGACTCGGTTCACGATCACTTCGGGATACCCGCGGCGGTCGGGCCGCCGGCCGGGCCGGCCCGCCGGTTCATTCGGACTGCTCGGCGAGCACGTACCGGGCGAGTCGCTGCCGGTGGTGGGCCGGGTGGCCGAAGAGCTGCCGCGAGCTGTGCGCCCGCTTCAGGTACAGGTGCGCCGGATGCTCCCAGGTGACACCGATGCCGCCGTGGACCTGGATGTTCTCGGTGGCAGCCGCGACGAAGGCGTCACCGCAGCACGCCTTCGCCAGACTTGCGGCCAGCGGCAGGTCGGGCAGGTTGTCGGCCGCCGCCCACAGGCCGTGGTAAGCGGCCGAGCGTGCGGACTCGACGCCGAGATGCATGTCGGCGAGCTTGTGCTTGACGGCCTGGAACGAGCCGATCGGTCTGCCGAACTGGACCCTGGTCCTGGCGTGGTCGACCGCCATGTCGAGTACCCGCGCCGCCCCGCCGACCTGCTCGGTGGCGATCGCGACCGCCGCGAGGTCGAGCACGTGCTCCAGCACCGGCCGGGCCGCGCCCGCCTCGCCGAGCAGCCGGGCCGGCGCCGCGGTGAAGGTGATGTCGGCCTGCCTGCGGGTCTGGTCGAGGGTGGCCCGCGGCACGCGGTGCACGCCCGGGGCTCCCGCGTCGACCGCGAGGACGCTGAGGCCGGCTCCGGTGCGGGCGACGACGAGCAGCAGCGACGCCGCGTGCCCGTCGAGCACGAACGCCTTCTTCCCCGAGACCGTCCACCCGTTGCCGTTGCCGTTGCCGTTGCTGTGGCCGTCGAGGGTGGCTGTGGTGGTGATGCCGTCGGCACCGGCCCAACGGCCCGCGGATTCGGTGAGCGCGAGCGTGGCGACGGTCGTGCCGGCGGCGATCCCGGGCAGGTAGTCGTGGCAGGCGGCGCCGTCACCCAGACCGAGCAGGGCCGAGGCGGCGAGAACCACGGTCGACAGCACCGGCGCGCACAGCAGCGAGCGTCCCGCCTCCTCGAGGACGACCCCGAGCTCGACGAATCCGCAGCCCGCGCCGCCGTATTCCTCCGGCAAGGTCAGACCGGCGATTCCGAGCTCGCCGGCGAGCTGGCGCCAGAGACCGGGGTCGTAGCCGTCGACCGTCTCCATGAGACGTCTGACCTCGGCTTCGGGCGAGGTCTTGTCGAGGAAGTCGCGAACCGTCCGCCGGAGTTCGTTCTGCTCTTGGGTGAAAGCTAGGTTCACGTGGCCTTCCTCAGGAGATGAAGACAGTCCGTGCGCGTGGACCGCTCGCCGGCTCGCGCGGGGATCAGCCTGCGGTGGCCAGGCTCAGTTCTTCTCGGCGAGACCGAGAACGCGGGCGGCGTTCTCCCGGAGGAACTTCGGCCACACGTCCTCCTTCAGCGGGAGCTGCGCCAGTTCTGTCATGATCCGGTCGAGGGACAGGCCCATGGGGAAGTAGCCGCCGTACAGGATCCGGTCCGCGCCGCGGGTGTTGGCGTAGTCGATGATGTTCGCCGGGTAATAGCGCGGCGAGAAGGCGCTGGTCGAGTAGTACAGGTTGGGCCATTTGATCATCAGTTTCACGGCGAGGTCGGTCCACGGCTCCGCACCGTGCCGCATGACGAACACCAGCTCGGGGAAGTCGTACATCACCCGGTCCACGAGCTCGACGTGCTGGACCATGGACGGCACCCGGGGGCCGGCGATCCCGACCGTCACGAACACGGGGATGCCCAGCTCGACGCACTTGGCATAGATCGGATACATCTGTGGTGCGTCGATGGCCACCTGCGGCAGCACTCCGTGCGGAAAGAGGGAGACAGCCCGGACGCCCCACTGTTCATGGACGCGGACGAGGGTGCGAATTCCCTCCATTCCCCGGTTGGGATCGCAGCTCCATGAGCCGACGAACCGGCCAGGGTGTTCGGTGAGCGCGCGCTCGGCGGCCTCCGTGTTCGCGCTCAGGCTGATCAGAGCGATCTCGACGCCGTATCGGTCCATCTCGCCGAGTACGAGCGCGACCGGATCGACGTCGTCGGCGAGGTGGCTGGCAGGCACGTCGTGGAACATGTACGCCGCCGGCATCACGAATTCGTCCCGCGACTCCTTGTCGCGTAACGAGGCCCTTATCTGTCTGTACAGTGCGGCCGGATCCTGGGGGAATCCCACCATTGTGTCGATCACACCGATGTCGAACGGCCGGAGTGGGCGGTCGGTCGTGGCGGGGGGTGGGAACGTGGGAGCCACCTTGGGTACCTTCCGTGACACTCGCGCCGCGACGCCGCCCCCACAACGGCGGTGGCGGTGTCCGGCCGGGATCGGCGGCGGTCGCCGTCGGTCGGACCGGGCCAACGATAGCCCGCGATTACCGTCGATGTCGACATCGATATCGACATGGGTTACGCTCGCCGCACGGCGGTGGATTCGCCATCAGGCCCAGGGTGATCCGGCCTCCGGGGAGTGGCCGGGCGGGGCCGGACCCGCCGACGAGGTCGGTATCGCAGCTCAAGGTCAAGATCCCATTCCGAGCTGGTCGCGTCCATGGCGACTGAGGACCCCGCGCGCGGTCCTGAGGCTGGAGGGCACATGTATCCCGGCACCCACGCGGCGTCCGCTCCGGACCGGCCCGCGGTCGTCATGGCCCGCAGCCGGAAGATCGTCACCTACGATGAGCTGGACAGTCGTTCCGCCCAGCTCGCACGCCTCCTCCACGCCCGCGGGCTGCGCGCCGGCGACGTCGTCGCCCTGTTGGCGGAGAACCATCCCCGCTTCCTGGAAGTGCTGTGGGCGGCGGTGCGCTCGGGCCTGTACCTGACGGCGATCAACCGCTACGCCACCGCGGACGAGATCGCCTACATCCTCCGCGACTCACAGGCGTCGGCGCTCGTGGCGACCGTGAAGCTCGCCCCCGCCGCCGGCACGGCGGTGGCGGACGTGGCGGGGTGCGAGACCCGCCTGATGATGGACGGGGCCGTCGAGGGTTTCGAGCCGTACGAGGAGGCGATCGCGTCGTTTCCGGCGCAGGCCCTTCCCAGGCAGCCGTGTGGTGAGCTCATGCTCTACTCCTCGGGCACGACCGGGCGTCCCAAGGGGATCAGGCGGCCGCTGCGCGGGATCGAGGTCGGGGACCCTGTGGCGGCGGGCGGCGCGCTGATGTGCCAGCGGCTCGGCGGCATGGATCAGCGGTCGGTGTACCTCTGCCCGGCGCCGCTCTACCATGCGGCCCCCCTCGGCTGGGCGCGGGGAGCGCACGAGCTGGGCGCCACCATTGTGATCATGGAGAAGTTCGACGCGCGGGAGATGCTCGAGCTGATCGAACGGGAGCGGGTCACCCATGTCCAGGCGGTCCCGACGATGTTCGTCCGGCTGCTGAAGCTCCCGGCCGAGGTCCGCAAGGGCTACGACCTGTCGAGCCTGCGGCGGGTCGTCCACGCGGGTGCTCCGTGCCCCGTCCCGGTGAAGCGCGAGATCATCGAGTGGCTGGGCCCGATCGTGACCGAGTACTACTCGGGAACCGAGGGCGCCGGCATGACGGTCATCGCGTCGGCCGAATGGCTCGACCATCCCGGCTCCGTCGGCCGGCCGGTGCTCGGCACGATCCGCGTCTGCGGGCCGGACGGCGCCGAGCTGCCCACCGGTGCGACGGGCTCGATCTACTTCGAGCGGGACGGCACCGTCTTCGAGTACCACAACGATCCGGAGAAGACCCGGTCGGTGCGGCACCCCGAGCACGAGAACTGGCTGTCCTTCGGCGACCTGGGCTACGTGGACGACGACGGATACCTGTACCTCACCGACCGGAGCGCGTTCACGATCATTTCGGGCGGAGTGAACATCTACCCGGCCGAGATCGAGGCGTGCCTCGCCGTGCATCCGTCGGTGGCCGACGTCGCCGTGTTCGGACTGCCCGACCCGGAGATGGGCGAGTACGTGCACGCGGTCGTGCAGCCGGCCGAGGGCGTACGGGCCACGGCGGAGCTGGCCGAGGCGCTGCGGGCCCACGTCCGGGAGCAGCTCGCCGGGCCGAAGGTTCCCCGGGTCGTCGACTTCCAGGCGGAGCTGCCGCGCCTGCCCACCGGCAAGCTCTACAAGGTTCCGCTGCGGCAGAAGTATCTGGATCGCCTGGCGGCCCGCCCGCCGGCGGACTCGCGGACCCCTCCCGCCGCGGCGTCGTCGGGTTTGCCGGGAGGAGCGCGGTGAGCGGGCACGACGAGCTCTACATCGACGGGCGCTGGACCAGCCCTGCCGGCTCCGAGCTGTTCGAGCCCGATGGAGGTCCCGTGGGAAACCCCTTCAGTTACCAGGACAAGCGGGTCGTCGTCACCGGTGGCGCCTCCGGTATCGGCGCCGCTCTGCTCGAGCTTCTCGGTGACCTCGGCGCGCCGCACGTAACAGTGATCGACCGGAAGCCGCCAGCCGCTGCGGTGGATCGTTTCGTCGAGGCCGATCTGTCCTCCCGGGCGGGCGTCGACGCCGCCGCGGCGGCGATCGAAGGTCCGGTGGACGTCCTGTTCAACAATGCCGGGGTTGCCGGTACGCAGCCCGCGCCTGTGGTCTTCAGCGTGAACTACCTGGCGGTCCGGCGGCTGTCGGAGCGGCTCGCGGGACGGATACCGGCCGGCGGGGCCGTCGTCATCACCTCGTCGATGGCGGGGATCGGCTGGCAGGCGCACCAGGACGAGCTGGGCAGGCTGATGGCGATCGACGACTGGGACGAGGCGCTCACCTGGCTGGACACCCACCCCGAGCGGGCCGGCGACCCGTACGCGCTGTCCAAGGAGTGCACCCAGCTCTACACGCTCCGCGCGGCCCGCGCGGCCAGCCGGGCGGGGACCAGGATCAACAGTGCCTGTCCCGGCGCCACGAGCACGCCGCTGCTCGGAGACTTCCGGTTGACGATGACCGACGAGATCATCGACTGGTCGGTCCGGCAGGGCCTCGGACGGCCGGCCTCGCCCCGTGAGGTCGCGCAGATCCTCGCGTTTCTCGGCTCGGACGCCGCCGGCTACCTCAACGGCGTGAACCTCCCGGTGGACGCGGGCCTGCAGGCGGCCCTCGCGACGGGCCAGACCGACTAGCCGGGACGGGACAGACCGACTGGCCGGGACGGGCCGCTCGGCCCGGCGGGCAGCCGCCAGCCGAAGCCGCGGTTCAAGGGTCGATATATCTCGACATCGGTGTCGACTTCGATATTCTGGCGACGCCGCGTCGGGCGTCAGGCCGCGTGAACGACGATCGGAATGCGAGACGGACGTGACGAATCGGCCCACCAAGCCGTGGATCTTCGACTTCGACAACCACTACTACGAGGCAGAGGACGCCTTCACCAGGTACCAGGACCGCTCGCTGCGTAACCGCGGTGTCCGGTGGGCCGAGGTGGACGGCCGGCGCCGCCTGCTCGTGGGAGGGACGCTCAACTCCTACATCGCCAACCCGACCTTTGATCCCGTTGCGAAGCCGGGCGCGCTGTACGACTGGTACCGGGGCAACCCGCGCCAGCAGCAGATCAAGGAGGCCTTCGGGGAACTCGAGCCGCTGCGGCCGGAGTACCGCGACCGCGCGTGTCGCCTCCAGCTGATGGACGAGCAGGGGCTGGCCGGCATGCTGCTGTTCCCCACGCTCGGGGTGGGCGTCGAGGACGCGCTCAGGCACGACCCGGAGGCCGGGGGCAAAGTCTTCCGGGCGTTCAACCGGTGGCTGGACGAGGACTGGGGCTTCAACTACGAGGGCCGGCTGTTCGCCGTGCCCTACGTTCCCCTGCTCGACCCCGCGGCCGCCGTCGACGAGCTGCGACGGGTGATCGAGGCCGGAGCTGTCGTGGTGAACGTCCGCAACGCGCCGGTTCCGGTGCCCGGTGGCTTCCGCTCACCGTTCGATCCGGTGTACGACCCGTTCTGGGGGCTGGCCGCCGAGGCCGGGATCGTCGTGGCGACCCACGCCGGCCTCGACGGCTACGACACCCTGGTGCAGATGTGGGAGCCGGGCGGTGCGGAGAGCTCGCTGTTCCGCTCGCCGTTGCGCGGCATCGTCACGAAAGGCCGGGCGGTCAGCGACTTCTACGCCGCCGCGGTCTGCCACAGGATCTTCGACCGCTTCCCCGCGCTGCGGTTCGCCAGTGTCGAGAACGGTGCCGCGTGGGCGCCCGAACTGCTGCACCGCCTGGACGACGCCGCCAACCGGAACCCGGGCTACTTCCAGGACCACCCGAGGGACGTCTTCGGCGAGCACGTGTGGATCACTCCCTTCTGGGAGGACCGCGTCGACGAGCTCGTGGCCGATGTGCGGGTCGACCGTCTGCTGCTCGGGTCGGACTGGCCGCACGCCGAGGGCACCCGCGCGCCCGCCGACTTCCTGACCGAGTCGCTGGGCGGGCTGCCCGACGCCGACATCCGGCGGATCGCCCGCGAGAACGCCCTCGAGGTCATGCGGATCTCGCTCGACTGACCCGGCCGGAGCTGCGCGGCCGGCCTCGCGAACGGACCGACCTGCTTTCCGCCTGGCGTCAAGCGCCCTGCCTGATCGACGACTTCGGAGGAACCAACATGGACATCGCGGCAGCGGCCACCGTCTTCACGGATCCGCGGGCGTACGCCGACAACGAGCGCTTCCACACCGCCACCGCCCTGCTGCGGCGTGAGTCACCGGTCCACCGTGTCGAGCATCCGAACTTCAACCCGTTCTGGGCCGTCACCAGGCACGAGGACGTCATGGCGATCTCCCGCGCCTCCGACATCTGGATCAACGAGCCCCGGCCCGCGCTCGGCCCCAGGCCCAAGGACGCCGACCGGGAGAACATCCCGATCCGGTCGCTGGTCCAGATGGACGCCCCGGACCATCCGGTCTACCGCCACGTGAGCGCGGACTGGTTCAAGCCGGCCGGTGTCCGGCGGCTGCGCGACCGCATCGCCGAGCTGGCGAAGCGCTTCGTGGACCGCATGGCCGACCAGGGCGGCGAGTGCGACTTCTTCGCCGACATCGTCTCGCACTACCCGCTGTACGTGATCCTGTCCCTGCTCGGCCTGCCCGAGGAGGACTTCCCCCGGATGCTCAGGCTGACCCAGGAGCTGTTCGGCGCGGACGACGAGGACCTGGCCAGGAACCAGGACAAGCAGGCGCAGATGCAGACCCTGATCGACTTCTTCAACTACTTCCAGGCGCTGATCCAGGACCGCCGCGCGAACCCCACCGACGACCTGGGGTCGGTGATCGCCAACGCCACGATTCGCGACGAACAGATCGGCGAGCTCGAGGCGGCCGGCTACTACACGCTGATCGCGACGGCGGGGCACGACACCACCAGCGCCGCGCTCGCCGGCGGACTGCACGCCCTGCTGGAGAGCCCGGGTCAGTGGCAGCGCCTGGTCGACGACCCCAGCCTGGTGACGACCGGTGTCGACGAGATGATCCGGTGGGTCTCCCCGGTCAAGCAGTTCATGCGTACCGCCCGCGAGGACACGGTCGTACGCGGCGTGGAGCTCGCGGCGGGGGAGTCGGTCCTGCTCTCCTATCCGTCGGCCAACCGGGACGAGGACGTCTTCGACAACCCGAACACCTTCGACGTCGGCCGGACCCCGAACCGGCATGTCGCCTTCGGGTTCGGCGCCCACTACTGCCTGGGCACCCACCTGGCCCGCCTCGAGGGCCAGGCGCTCTACGCGGAGCTGGTCCCCCGGGTGCGGTCGATCGAGCTGGCCGGAACGCCCGAGTACATGGAGGCCCTGTTCGTCGGGGGGCCGAAGCGGCTGCCGATCCGCTACACGATGGCCTGACGTGGGCGGCTCCACGCTTGTCGACGAGCTCGCGGTCCAGGCGACCCTCGCCCGCTACTGGTGCCACGACGAGCTGGTCAGGCTCGACGGCGAGTGGCGGATCGCCCGGCGTGACGCACTGCGGATGGACAGGCCCGCGTGACCGCCGCGGCGCACCACTTCGCCCGGCTGCTGGCGCTCGCGCTGGAGCCGGGCGGCCCGCCCGTGACAGCCACGGCGCCCGTGCGCCCGGAGTCGTTCGCGCCCGGGACCACCCGCGTCCGGGCCTCGGTGCTCCTCGCCATGGTGGACATCGTCGCCGGGCAGACGCCGGACGGGCCGGGCAAGCCGGCGGTGGGGGCCACCATGGACCTGCGACTGGTCCTCCTCTCGTCCCCTCCGACCACCGGCCACCTGCACTTCCGGTGCGAGCCGCTGCGGGTGGGCCGCCGGTTCGTCGTCGCCGAGACCGAGCTGTTCTCCGACGGTTCGCCCCTGCCGTTCGGCCGGGCCGTGTCGACCTTCGCGGTGCTCGATCTCGGAGCCGGGATGCCCGTGGGCGCCTCGCGGGTCGTACCGGTCGAGGGAGGTTCGTTCGACGCGTTCCTGGGGGCCCGCGTGCAGGACGAGCACACCCTTGTCCTCGACTCGTCGCCGAGGCTGGCCAACGGCCCGGCGGGCACCCTCCACGGCGGCGTCCAGGCGCTGGCCGCCGAGCTCGCGGCGGAGCGCGTGGTGGGTGGGCGCGATCGTGGCCTCGCGGTTACCGACCTGGACATCCGCTATCTCGACCGTCTCCGCGTCGGCCCGCTCACCGCGTCCGCGCGGCAGGTGCCGTCCCGGACCGGCGCCCCGGTAGCAGTCGTCCGGCTTGGCGACGCCGGTTCCGGTGACCGTCTGATCGGCCACGCGACGGTCTCCTTCGGACAGCTGTGAGGCACGCCCGTTCCCGACGTCGTCCGCCCTCGAGCTGAGGGCGGCCAGGAGGAGTTCTGATGCTTCCCGCTCCGGAGGACCAGGTGGCGATAGCCGACCTGCTGGCCCGGTACTGCCTGACACTCGACCTCGACGATGTGGCGGGCTGGGTCGGTCTCTTCGTCGAGGACGGCAGCTACCAGGCGTACGGGCGTTCCTTCGACGGGCATGAAGGGCTGCGCGCGATGATGGCCGCGGCGCCCGGTGGACTGCATCTGGGCGGCTCGCCGGTCATCGAGATGCTGAGCGCCGACGAGGCACGCACCTCCCGGAACCTGCTGTTCGTCAGCCGCGCGGACGGCGTCTCGCGCAGTGCCGTCTACACGGACGAGCTCGTCCGGACGGCTGACGGCTGGCGTATCAGACGCTGCAGGTGCCGGTTCATCACGGCGGCCGGTCTCGCGGACCGGCCTGAACGCTAGCCGTTGCGGTCAGCGGCCGGTCGCGCGTGGTGCTTGCCCCGCGCGCCGGCAGGACGGGCGAGGATGGCCATCCCACAGTCCGCACAGGACGCCGGTTGTCCTGGACATCCGGCCCGAGGACGGAAGGCGGAACTGCATGCGGATCGGAATGCCGCTGGACTACAGCGGTGGGTTCACGGAGGCGGTCGCGGCGCTCGGCGACTACGAGAAGGCGGGACTCGACATCGTCTCCGTCCCGGAGGCGTACTCGTTCGACGCGGTCAGCCAGCTCGGATTTCTCGCCGCGCGCACGGAGCGGATCGAGATCGCCTCGGGCATCCTGCCCATCTACACCCGCACGCCCACGCTGACGGCCATGACCGCGGCCGGGCTCGACTTCCTGTCCGGTGGGCGGTTCACCCTCGGGCTCGGCGCGTCCGGGCCGCAGGTGATCGAGGGCTTCCACGGCGTGCCGTACGACGCTCCGCTCGCCCGCACCCGCGAGGTCGTCGAGATCTGCCGGGCGGTGTGGCGGCGTGAGAAGGTCGAGTACGCGGGCCGGCACTACACCCTGCCGCTGCCACCTGAACGGGGCACCGGCCTCGGCAAGCCGCTGAAGATCATAAATCGGCTGGTCCGGGAGCGGATCCCGATCGTCCTCGCCGCGATCGGCCCGAGGAACGTCGAGCTGACCGCGGAGATCGCCGAGGGCTGGGAACCGCTTTTCCACCACCCGGAGAAGGCCGGCGAGGTATGGGGGCGGGCGCTGGCCCAGGGCAGGGCGAAGCGCGCCCCGGAGCTCGGAGAGCTCGACGTCGTCGTCGGCGCGCCGCTCGCGATCGGCGAGGACACCGACGGCCTGCTCGACCTGATGCGTCCCATGTATGCGCTCTACATCGGCGGGATGGGCGCCAAGGGCAGGAACTTCTACAACGACCTCGCTCGGCGGTACGGCTACGTCGCCGAAGCAGAGCTCATCCAGGAGCTCTACCTCGCCGGGAAGAAGAAGGAGGCCGAGGCGGCGGTCCCCGGCGATCTGCTGCGGGCGACCGCGCTCGTCGGCCCCGCGGGCCACGTCAGGGAGCGGTTGGCCGCCTACGCGCAGGCCGGTGTGACGACGCTGAAGGTCACCCCGCTCGCCGCCGACCACCGTTCGCGGGTGGCCGCGATCGAGCAGCTGCGCGAGTGGGCCTCCTGACACCTTGGCCCGCCGGCGCCACCGGCTCTCGGGAGCGCGGCCCCCACCGATGCGGAGGGTTTCCAGGCCGTACCGCGCATCCCGCCGGGTACCGGGAAGTGAACCCCGCCGACGGTGGTCCGTCCCATTGTAGGGAGCCCGGTCTCCGCTTCGTCGCAGGTCAACGCCGCACCCTCGCAGACTATACACTTGAAGTATATCTCAAGAGTATAGTCCTCTCATGAGTGTTCCTTTGACCCTGCTGGGGCTGTTGGAGCGGGAGCCGAGTCACGGCTACGACCTCAAACGTGACTACGACGCGTTCTTCGTCCGAGGCAAGCCGCTGCCGTACGGGCAGGTGTACGCCACGCTCAGCCGGTTGGCGCGGGACAACAAGATCGTGGCCAGCGAGGCGGAACCCGGCGACGGGCCCGAACGCAAGCGCTACGTCATCACCGAGGCGGGAGCGACAGAGTTCGAGATCTGGCTCACCGAGCCGGTGGCACCCGAACCCACCCTGCAGACGGTGCTGTTCACCAAGGTCGTACTGGCCCTGATGCTCGGCCGCGACGCCCAGCAGTACCTCGACACACAGCGTGCCGCCCACCTGCGGCGGATGCGCGAGCTGACCGCGCTACGGCGTACCGGCCCGCTCGTCGACGCTCTGCTCGCCGACCACGGACTGTTCCACCTGGAAGCCGACCTGCGCTGGATCGACCTGACTACGGCCCGGCTGGACGCGCTCGCCGAAGTGGTGCGCTCATGACCGTCCTGATCGAGGCCCGCGATCTCACGCTCGCTTTCGGTGCGACCCCCGCCCTGCGCGGCACCAGCCTGACCGTCGATGCCGGCGAGGTGCTCGCCATCATGGGCCCAAGCGGCTCCGGTAAGTCCACCTTGCTGCACTGTCTGGCCGGCATCCTCACCCCCGACTCGGGTGAGGTGCACTTCGACGGCCGGCGGATCGACACCATGAACGAGGCCCAACGCAGTGCGCTGCGCCGCAGCGTCTTCGGCTTCGTCTTCCAGTTCGGCCAGCTCGTCCCCGAGCTGACCGCCGAGGAGAACGTCGCTCTGCCATTGCTGTTCAGTGGCACCCGCCGGGCGGCCGCCCTCGTCGAGGCCCGGCTCTGGTTTGCCCGGCTCGGCTTGGACGGCCTGCAGCGGCGCCGATCCGGCGAGCTGTCGGGAGGCCAGGCACAGCGCGTCGCGCTCGCCCGCGGCCTGGTGACCCGGCCCCAGGTGCTGTTCGCCGACGAGCCGACCGGCGCACTCGACTCGCTCACCGGCGAGCAGGTGATGGAGCTGCTGGTGGGCACGGCCCGCGAGCAGGGCACGACCGTCATCCTGGTGACCCACGAGCCCCGCGTCGCCGCCTACGCCGACTGGGAGGCCGTCGTCCGGGACGGCAAGGCCAGCACGCTGGCGGCCGAACGGATCGTCTCGTGATCCCTTTCGCGCTCCGCCTCGCCGTCAGCGGCGGCCGGGAGGCCGTCGTCCGGCTTGTCATGATCACTGCCGCCGTCGCCATCGGCGTGGGGCTGCTGCTCGCCACGCTCGCCAGCCTCAACGCCGTCGGCCGGTCGAACACCCGGCAGCTCTGGTACAACACCGGCGCTGCCAGCCGGACCGGGACGGCCCCGGTGGACCCGCTGTGGTGGTGGGCCCACAGCGACTACTACGACGGCAGGTCGCTCATCGAGATGGACGTCGCCGCCACCGGGCCGACCTCGCCCGTACCGCCGGGCCTCACCAGGCTTCCGGCCCCTGGTGAGTACTACGCCTCGCCGGCGCTTGCCACGCTGCTGCGCGAGACCCCGACGGTCCAGCTGGGCGACCGCATCCCGGGCCGGATGGCCGGCAGGATCGGTAAGGCCGCGCTTGCCTCCCCGGACTCGCTGGTGGCGGTCATCGGCCGCACCCCGGCCGAGGTCAAGGGCGCGCCTGGGGCAAGAGCGGTCACCACCATCGCCAGCACGCTGCCGCCCGCCTGCGACAACGACTGCTTCGGTGTGGGCGTGCGCGGTGACGCGATGACACTCGTTCTCTCGGTGGTGGCCGGCGCGCTGATCTTCCCGGTGCTGATCTTCGTCGGGACCGCGACCCGCCTGTCCGCCGCCACGCGGGAGCAGCGGTACGCCGCGATGCGGCTGGTTGGCGCCACTCCTCGGCAGATCTCGTTGATCGCAGCGGTCGAGTCCACACTGGCAGCCGCCGCCGGCACAGCCGTCGGCTTCGGCCTCTACCTCGCGCTGCGCCCGGTACTCGCCACCGTGCCGTTCACCGGCAGCCGCTTCTTCGCCGGGGATCTGACCCTCACCGCGTCCCAGGCCCTGGGGGTCGCCCTGGGCGTCCCGGTGGCAGCGGCGATCGCAGCTCGTATCGCGCTGCGCCGGATCATCATCTCCCCGCTGGGCGTGACCCGCCGGGTGACCCCGCGTCCGCCCCAGGCCTGGCGACTGGTCCCGTTGCTGGCCGGTCTCGGTGAGCTCGTCTTCTTCGTCGGCCGCCGTCCGGCGACCGTCAACGGTCAGGCGGTGGCCTACCTCACCGGCTTTCTGCTGGTGATGCTGGGCCTGGTGATCGCGGGACCGTGGCTCACCATGGCCGCCGCCCGGGTAGTCGCACGGCGTACCAGCCGTCCGGCCACCCTGATCGCGGCGCGCCGGCTCGCGGACGACCCGAAGGCCGGTTTCCGCTCGGTCAGCGGCCTGGTCCTGGCCCTGTTCGTCACCACAGCGACGGTCAGCATCATCGGCACCATCAACCACAACCGTGGCGTTCTGAGTGGTGATCCGCAGACCCGGGTCGCGGTGGCGCACGGCGCGCAGATCGGCGACCCGCCGATGACCAACGCCGTGCCGGACCGGCTCCTCACGGACATCCAGGCGATCCCGGGCTTCCGGGGCCTCGCGATAGTCCACGCCAACCCCCACAGGATCGGAATGGACCCGACGGATCCCCGGCCATGGGCGCCCGGCCTGGTGGTCTGCTCCGATCTGGTGCGGGTCCCGGTCATCGGCCGCTGCCCGGCCGGGGCGAGCGTCGCGGCCGTCCCGCTCTTCGCCTTCCTCGACGTCCGATCGAACAGCGCCGAGCAGTGGCCCGCCGCCGCGATCTCCCCGGCGGAGGCCGCCACACTGCCCGTACAGATGCTCTACGTGACCACCAACGGGTCGACGGTGGCCATGGAGCAGACCCGGACCCTGCTGACCAGGACCTACCCGGACTACATGGCCCGCACGGTCAGCGACTGGGGCTCCAACCAGCAACAGGAACTAGCCGGTTGGCGCCAGCTGGCCAATGTGGTGCTGCTGACCACCCTGCCGATCGCGGGCTGCAGCCTCGCGGTCAGCATCGTCGCGGGCCTGTCGGAACGCAGGCAGCCCTTCGCGGTCCTGCGGCTCACCGGCGCGCCCCTGCGGCTGTTGCAGCGAGTCATCGGTTTGGAAAGCGCGCTGCCGCTGCTGGCAGTGGCCGCCCTCTCGATCGGGACAGGCTTCGCGGCGGCGGCCATGTTCCTGAAATCGCAGATGAAATACGACCTGATCTTGCCAGGTGGAGCGTATTACACGCTCGTCGTCCTCGGTCTGGCTACGGCGCTGGGAATCAGCGCCTCGACCCTGCCACTGCTCAAGCGGATCACCGGCCCGGAGGTAACGCGTAACAACTGATGCTTCCTTCCGCGCCCCCACCGCGACGGCGCCCAACCTCGGCCTGCTGGGCTTCAGAAGGGAGACGGTTCCGGAGCCGCGCCGGCCTGGCCGCCGCGCGGTCGTGCTCTCCGAGCCCTACGCCGTGGTCGTCACCGCCCACACCACCACCACCATCGCCGCCGCGGCCGGCCTCGGCGAGAAGACCACCGCCCACGTCCTACGCCACACCTTCGCCACCAGCCTCGTCCGCGGCGGCACCGAGCTCGTCACCGTCGCCGAACTCCTCTGCCACACCCGCCTCGAAACCGTCCGGATCTACACCCAACCCACCGAAGACGACAAGATCCGCGCCCTCGACCACCTCGCCAGCCGGTCCCCGGGTTGGGTCCTTAGCTCTGTGACCTGCCCCTGCGGCCCATGCCGATGGCCGAGACCCGCAGACCCTGGCCGAGCGTCCGGTGTGTGCATCATCAGCCCGTCCTGGTGATCGTCGCCGCGGCGGAGGTGTACTGCTCGTCGGTGACGTGTTCGAGCCAGGTCGCCCCGTCCCCGTCCGCGGTGCCCTCGTAGAGCGCGATGTGGACCATGAAGTCCGTCGGAGTCGCGCCGTGCCAGTGCTCCTCGCCCGGCGGGGTGTAGACGACCTGCCCGGCCCGGGCCACGATGACCGTGCCGTCGCGGGTCCCCAGCAGGGCGATGCCTTCGGTGATGTACAGCGTCTGGCCGACGGCGTGCGAGTGCCAGGCGGTCCGGGCGCCGGGGGTGAAGTGTACGCAGCCGCACGCCAGGCGGGACGGCTCGGGCTTCCTCGTGGCGATCGGGTCGATGTAGACGTCCCCGGTGAACCACGCGGCCGGGCCCTTCACGGTCGGCCCCTTCGGCTCGAGGTTCATCTGTCTCCTTCGTCATCCGTGCGGCGGCGTGTCAGCTCGGTGGTCGTCCACGCGCCCATCACGTCTCTCCTTCTCGTAATGCCCGGGGTTGAATCCGCCGGCGGCCGGGGACCATGCGGCCACCGGGCCGGACCCCTCGTCGCAGCGGGCACGCGGGCCTCGGCGGATGCGGTCATGGCACCAGAGAACAGGTGCTCGCGCGGACGCGACAGGTCACGCTGTTCCGGGTTCCGGCAGAACCCCCCACGTCTCCGGGGGCGGCCCTGGCCCGAGGACGTGAACACGAACAGGCGGCTGCTCACGGTTCAGTCGAAGGACTCCAGCGTCGGGTCGGTCCAGTCGCGGTTCTGGTTCGACCAGCAGGCGAACGGCTTTTGCGCCGTTCCGCCCACGAGATTGAACTTGCCCCCCTTGATCTGCACAAAGCTGGCGCATTCCTGGGCGGGTCCGTGCGACTTCGGGTCGGCCTGGGTCGGGCTGTCGTGCATCCGGGTCCAGTCGAGGGGCGGCACCAGGCCGCCCGCGGTGAAGTCAGTGATCTTGTTCGTCGCGTCGATCACACTCTGCCGGGTGAACGAGGGCCCGGCCGCCAGAATCCCCTGGTAGGCGATGTCCGCGTCGATCCAGCCGATCATCGCGACCTCACTGATCTCCGCACCGGTCTCGCCCATCCACTTCCGGAAGTCGGCGAGGCTGCTGTCGCCCGGGGCCGCCTCGAAGGGCCGGAAGGAGACCTGCACGATGTCGCCTTCGAACAGGTCGCCGGCCTCCCGCACGAACTTCGCGTCGTAGGTGTTCGGGTGAAGGATCTTGACGTCCGGCATGCCCTGTCGCTGAAGCTCCTGCGCGAGCGTCTTCTGACCGTTCAGATCGAAGCAGCTCACAACCATGTCGACGCCCGCGCGCTTCATCGCCGACACCTCGGGCCCGACGCCGTTGGGCAGGCCGAAGGCGAGTGCGTCGTTGAAGTACGCCACCTGCTGGCCGGTCTGGGGGGCGTACAGCTTGATCGAGTCCCGGACGGACTGGGCGCACCGCTTCGAGGAGTCGGAAACACCGTAGCCAATGGCAGCGATGTGCGTGGCGCCGACGAGCGTGGCACCGTAGGGGTAGTACCGGGCGGTGCACTCAAGGCACGTGATGCCGGCGTTGCCCCAGATGTCGTCGTGGCCGACCATCGCGGCCGGTTGGATCGCCCACACGTACTGCGGGATTCCCGCCTTCGCCAGGTCGCCCCACCCGGTGGGAAGCTGCGCGGCACTGAACGTGCCGAATGTGTCGTTCGCGGTGATGATCTGCAGCGCGCCCTGCTGGTTCTGGCCCAGCTGGTCGTCGATCTTCCTCGTCAGTTTCAGCTGTCGGCCGTGCACGCCGCCTTCGCTGTTGCGGAAGGCGAAGTACGCCTCGATTCCCTGGGCGAAGCAGTCGTAGATGCAGGCTCCGGTCGGGTTGTTCGTCTTTGTCGCCAGCATCGAGAAGCTGACCGCGTTGGCGGTGACGCCCGGCGCCCCGTTCGCCGCCGGGGCCGGTCCAGCGGTGCCACCGCCGTCGACCGAGTTCCCCCCGCCGGAGTTCGAACAGGCCGCTGCCGTCGCGATCGCCAGCGCGACCAGGAGTACCGACAACCGACGTAAACCGGCATGTAATCGCTTCATGAGAATCTGGTAGTCCTTCGGATCGGGCGCCTGAAAACTCCGTCTCCGAGCGCCATCTTTTTCTGACAGAACGTCCGGACGATCAGACCGAGTGTTCATCCCGGTCGTCGTTCGACTCGGATCACTCCACCCGGAGCCGTCTGGTCAGGTGGACGCGGGTACTTGCCGGGCGCACGGACTCGTACCCTGCGGTGCGGTGGATCTCGGTGCGGGATCCCGGTTCAGCGCAGCCGGGCGACGACTGTCTCACCGAACGCCGCGAGGGTCTCCGGGGGCGCGAAGTCGCAGAACCAGGCGTAGATGCGTTCGACCCCCCGCTCGGCGAGCGCGCCGAAGTGGTCGACGAGCTGGTCGCCGTCACCGACGACCACGCCCGTCGTTCCGAACCGTCGTGTCGCCAGCGCCGCCACCTCGGCGCGTCGCGCCTCCGACGGGACGAAGGCCACCATCTGTTCCATGGACAGCCGCGCCTTGCCGGCACGCGGTCGCATCTCGTCGAGCTTGTCGAGGATCGCGATGTGCAGGTTCCACCAGTCCGCGTGCGCGGCGACGAGTTCCATGGTCCTCGGCCCGGCTCCGCCAATCGTGATCGGGATGCGGTCCAGCGGTGTCGGAGCCTGTTGGGCCCCGCGCAGCCGGAAGAACTCGCCGTCGTAGTCGACGGGCTCCCCTGTCCACAGGGCCCGCAGGATTTCGAGCGTCTCCTTCAGCCGTCGCACCCGCTGCCTGCCGTCGGTCATCGCGAGGCCGAACGAGTCGATCTCGTCGGCGAGCGAGCCCGATCCGAGGCCGAGCTCGTAGCGCCCTCCGGACAGGTGGTCCAGGGACACCGCTTCCTGGGCGAGGACCGTCGGGTGGCGAAAGACGTCGCACATCACGAGCGATTCCACGGTCAGCCGCGAGGTGTGCGCCGCCAACCACGTGTTCGCGACCGTCGCCGCAAACATCGGCTGGTTCGGAGCGAGCGGCGGGGAAAGGTGGTCCATCCCCGCGATGCCGTCGAACCCCGCGGCTTCCGCCGCCCGGGCGCGTTCGACGAGTTTCTGCGGGCTCAACCGCATCTGCGGCAGGTACAGATGAAACTGCACGTCGGTGTCCTCCTACGGTCTCGCCCGCCGCGGCTGCCACAGCCGGACGTACGAGATCGCGCCCCAGTCTCCTTGCTGCGCCTGGCCCGGGTTCCCGGTCGAGGGATGGTTCGGGTGACCGGTCACGCGACGACGCCGCGGATTCGCAGGTCGATGACGGCTTCCATGTCGAGGCCGATGTCGGCGAGGATCTCGTCGCCGTGTTCGTTGAACTCCGGGGCGCGGCCGGCCGCGGCGGGCTGCTCGTTGTACTGCATGGGCGCGGCCACCAGCTCGAACGGAGCGCCGGTCGCCGACTCGCACGGCTGCAGGTAGCCGTTCGCGGCGGTCTGCGGATCGGCGGCCGCCTCGAGGGTGTCCTGCACGACCGCCCACTGCCCGCTGAACGGTTCGAGCCTGCGGCGCCATTCGTCCACCGGCCGCTCGGCGAACGCCAGGGTGAGGTGGGCGGCGACCTGCCTGTGGTTGGCCATGAGCGACCCGTGGTCGGCGAAGAGCGGGTCGGTGGCCAGCTCCGGGCGGCCGATCACCGCACAGAGCTCGGCCCAGTACCTGCCCGCCTGCAGGCAGCACAGCATGAGGCCCCGGCCGTCCTTCGTGCCGTACGTGGCGACCAGCGGGTTCCTGCTCATGTCCTCGATCGGCGGAGCCTGCCATGGCCGCTTGAGCAGCAGGGACAACGCGATGGCCTGCCCCATCGCCCACATCCCGGTGTTCAGCAGGGAGATGTCGACGGTCGTGGCCTCGCCGGTGCGCTCGCGGTGGAACAGCGCGCCCATGATTCCGCCGGCGATCGTCACGGCGCCGATCGAGTCGCCGAACCCGGGGCCGGGCGGTGGCGGGTTCAGGCCGTCGTACTCGGGCCGGGTCGTCCCGACCGCGACTCCCGCCCGGGCCCAGAACGCCAGGGCGTCGTAGGCGCCCTTGTCAGCGTCCGGTCCGCGTTCCCCCTGGCCGGTCCCGCGGGCGTAGATGATGTTCGGGTTCGCCGCCCGGATCTCGTCGAGACCGATGCGGAGCTTGGCCCGCACGCTCGGGAGCTTGTTCGTGAGAAACACGTCGGCCGTCGCCGCGATCCGGTACAGCAGGTCGAGACCGTCGGCGGAGGTGAGGTCGAGCCCGATACTGCGCTTGCCCCGGTTCGAGTGTTCGAGCAGGGCGTGGACACCGCCGCCGACGGCCGCCATCCCGGTCGACTCCAGGCCGCGCATCGCGTCACCCCGCACGACGTGCTCGACCTTGATGACGTCGGCGCCGAGATCCGACAGCAGCGCCGAGGCCGCCGGGACGAACGTGTGCTCGGCCACCTCGAGAATTCGGACGCCTTGCATGACTGAGGTCATCGGTCCCCCACGAGCCCGTTGATCGCGTGTTCGGAGTCGGCATCGGACGGGTGAGCTGGTGCACGGATGACCGGGCCAGGACCGCAGGCGTGGCTCACCGCTTCGCGCCCAGCGCGTTGTGTTTCTCGGGGCGACCGAACGAGATGTAGGCGGTCGCGTCCCGCAGCTCATAACGCACTGTCACAGGGCATGCTCCTCTCGTTCGAGTGCCGTCGCCCGGCCGAACGGGCCGTCGGCCGGGCTCACGGCCGACTCTCGAACGGGCACGTCAGACTTCCTTGAAGAAATCCAGTAATACGGGCGCGGCGAGCACCCAGGGGTCGAACAGGTTGCCGGTTCCGGCGAACGACGCCTCCAGCGCGCGTTCCCAGGCGTCCTCGGGCCACGGCGGCTCGATCAGCCGGGACCCCGCGATCAGCGAGTGCACCTCCATCGACGTCCGCTTCGGGTGGTCGAAGTCCCGCTCGCCGCCGCGGATGATCAGCGTCGGAACCTTGATCCCCTCGAACTCCCAGTCGCTGACCCCGGGGATGGGCTCGTTCGGCTTGGGAACGAACGCGTCCAGCCAGCGGTTCATCGCCCGCTCGAAGCCGTCGGTCCCCAGGTCGAGTAGCCGCTCCCGGTTGCGCGGGTTCGCGGCGACGAGGTCGGCCCAGCCGCCGGCCGGGCCCGACATCTTCAGAACACCCTCGATGCCCTCGGACCGGACCACCCGCAGCTCGTTCAGGACGTACACGCCCGCCAGCGTCATCGTGCTGAACGTGCCACCGACGATCGACCACACCGCCAGCTTGCGCACAAGGCCGGGCCACATCATCGTGAAGACGATCGAATCCCGGGCACCGCCGGAGCCACCCGCCACCAGGACGTGGTCGACGCCGAGCTGCCGCAGCAGCAGCCCCAGTGTCTCGGCCCGCATGTGCGACTCCGAGCGCCCGTACAGCTGCACGTCGGACTTCCCGCAGTTCGGCCTGTCCCACAGCAGCACCCGCTTGCCGCCCTCGGCCAGCGCCCCGGCGAGCTCGTGCAGGCCGCCGACGTCCTTGCTGAAGCGGCCCCCCGGGGTGATGACAACGACCTCGCCGTCGTCCGGGCCGACGAACTCGTAGACGACGACCCCACCGTTGATCTCGGCTTCCCGATCAGGCATGCCTCTCCTCTCCGCCGCGGCGCGTGCCAGTCAGCTCTGGCGTTCGACAGAACCGACCCGTCCTCCTCCGCGTGCGGGGACCATCGCCCGTGGTCCGGCCCGGCGGGAATCGCAACGGCGACTCGGCTCCGGCGCGCCGGGGGCGCTCGTGCGGCCATCGTAATGCGGATGTGATGCAAGTTACAATCTCATCCTATAGATGATCCAGACTTTGTGTCATCAAATATCTTAATCATATAGACATAAACGGTCGGATCGTGCTACGGTCGACTCCTTATGGGGCGAGGCGACAAGCGGCAGGACAGTGACCAGTCGGCACCCGGGGTCCACGTGCCGAAGGTGGCCGAGCTCGTGGCCGCTCAGCTCCGGTGGCGGATCGTCACCAGAGAGCTGCGTGACGGGGCGGAGCTCCCGCGCGAGTCGGACATGCTCGCGGAGTTCGGCGTCAGCAGGCCGAGCCTGCGCGAGGCGTTGCGGATCCTGGAGACCGAGGGTCTCGTGCGCATCCGGCGCGGGAAGATCGGCGGCGGAGTGGTCAGACGGCCCACCGTCACCAGCGCCGCCTATCACCTCAGCCTCACACTCAGGACGCATGAGGTCACCCACACCGACCTGGCGACCGCGCGGCTCGCGATCGAGCCGGTGTGCGTCGCCCTGGCCGCCGATCTACCCGACCGGGAGGAGATCGTCGCCGAGCTCACCCGCCTCGTGGACGACGCCGAGGCGTGCGAGTCGCCCGCGGAGTTCAACGCCGCGGCGCACGCCTTCCACCTCCGCCTCACCGAACTGTGCGGCAATACCACCATGATGCTGATCGCCGGGACTCTCGAGGCTGTCTGGAGCGCTCAGGAGGACCACGCGCTGCAAGCCGACTACCGCTCGGACCCACGCGCACGACGGATGTCCATCGCGTCGCACCGACGCATTGTCGCGGCGATCGAGGCGGGAAAAGGCGACCAGGCAAGTCGCGAGATGCGCAAACATCTCTCCGACATGCAGCAGGTCATGACCGGCGCATACGGGTCCAGCGTGATCAAGCTCGCGACAACGCCGGCCGGAAGCCATCTGCGCGCCGTCCCCGGGTCACCCGGCGCGGGCCCGACGGCTCCCGGCACGAACTGCGGCGGGACGCCGACGAAGAGAAGTGAACCATGAGCTACGAGGTCGTGATCCGGAACGTCGAAGACGCGCAGAAAGGCGTGTGCCAATGGGATCGATTACGGTAGGGCCGTTACAGGACGACCTTCCGTTCGGTGCGCGAATCACAGGTGTGACGCAGCGGGCGCTCGAGGACCAGGCCGTCCGGCAGGAGATCAACGAGGTCTTCGAGGCCCGCGGCATGATTGTCTTCGAGGGCCTGGAGTCATCCACCCAGTTACAGGTGACCCTCAGTGAGGTATTCGGTCCGCTGAAGGACCATCCGAGCAAGGACGTCGCTCGGGTCGATGCCGACCGGTGGCCGGGCGTGATCGAGATCGCCGCCGGTCCGGACATGTGCATCGTCGAGATCGACGGCAGGCCGCTTGTCACCTGGCAGCCATGGCACTTCGACCACTGCTACAACGACGAGCTCAACCGCGCGGGAGTGCTCCGGGCCGTCACGATCGCACCCGACGACGGGCTGACCGGGTTCGCGGACGGCATGCAGATCTGGAACGACCTGCCCGCCGACGTGCGCGAGATGATCGACGACGTCGAGATCATCTACACTCTCGACCTGCTGTACTCTCATCAGCGTTTCGGCCTTCCGGCCTCGTTCCGCGAGATCCGGCCGCACAAGAACGAGGACCAGATCCTCGCGACCGCGAAGACATTTCCGCGGGCCATCCATCCGGCCGTGTGGATCCGCCGTACCGGCGAAAAGGTCGTGCACATCTCCCCGTACATGGCGGTGGGTATCGCGGGGGAGGAGAACCCGCGCGGCGAGGAGAAGTTCCACCACGTCTGGGCCGAGGTCATGAAGGTGATACGCCCCTATCACCACAGCTGGCGGCCGACGGACATGCTGATCTGGGACAACTGGCGGATGCTCCACGAGGCGGGTGGGTGCGACCCGAAGCACGAGCGCGTGATGCACCGAACCACGATCAAGGGCGACTACGGTTTCGGGCGCTTCGAGAACGCCGCGAAGGTCGGCGCCCCCGCACCGGGCGCGATGTAGCGGTCGGCCATGCCGGGATGTCTACTCCGCTGGACGGCGGGCCCGCGGTCGCGGGCCCGCCGTTTCGAGGCGGATGGCTTCGTGGCTGATGTCGCTGTTACAGGCCCAGGAGCTCCTTCACCGAATCCCAGACGTAGCCCTTGCCGGGCATGTCGATGTAGGGGATCACCTCGGCGTAGCCCAGGCCGGTGACGGACTGGCCGTTGATCGTGCCGCTGACGCTCGAGGTGCCCTCCCAGTACTGGCCGACGGGGACGAGGTCGCTCCATACCTCCTGGTCAGCCAGTTGCGGTGTGACGGTCAGTGAGCCGCCCGGGATGTCGACCTTCCAGCCCTGTGGATACGTGATCCCGGTGTGTGGACTGGTCCAGGTGCCGAGCGCGGTCTGGCTGAGCTGGGCGGCCGGGAGGTTGGTGGTGCTCCCGTCCGGCCTGACGAGCGTGCCGACCGTCTGGACATAGTTGTTGTTCTTGTCGCGGATGAAGTAGAGCATGTACTGGGTGTTGTTGGAGAGCTGCAGGCTGAACCATTCCCAGCCGCCCTCGCCCGGGTTCCAGTTGCCCCACTGGTGGTCCTGCCAGGCGGTGCCTGTGACGTTCACGGCCATACCGTGGTCGAAGAGGACTCCGCTGGCCTTGAGGTTGGTCTGCGAATAGTAGCCTGACTGTCCGAACGGTCCGTAGCCGATGACACCCGAGTCGCCGTGCAGCGCGGCCGGGGTCGACTGGCTCAGCGTGAGGCCGCCGAAGCTGTAGCTGAGGTCGGGGAATCCGCCGGAGACGTGGTTGACGCCGTTCTTCCCGTCCATGTGGACGGTGCCGACGGTGAAGTTGTAGCCGCCGCCCGGCGGGACCACGTCCGGCTGGATGCTGTAAATCTCCTTGGTTCCCTTGTAGGTGCCCCGGGTGAGGTCCGAGATCGCGAAATTGACGTTGTAGATCACCGCTGCCGGCGCCGTGGCGAGGCCGTCGTTGCGGACGACCATGCTCTCGAAGCCGTAGGCGTGGCTCTTCCCGAAGACGTCCTTCCCGGTGAGGTGGCCGGTGAAGTACCACCACTCCATCCCGGCGTCGACGTGCGCGGATTCGTCTTTCGGCAGCGACACCGGGCCATACGTGAGTGCTGAGGCCGCGGGCGTCTGAACCGCGAACAGCAACAGCAGGCCGGACAGCGCCCCCAGGACCAGGCCGGACACCTTCCTTTTCCGTAATCGCCGCATCCGGGATCCAGTTGACGAGGTCATCGTTCGCACCACCCTTTCGAATGGATAAGATGAGCACGGAACGGGTGCTCCGCACGTGGTCGGCCAGATTTATGGGGCTTCACGGCGCGGCCGAGCAGCATCCGTCTCCGGACGATGTCCGGTCGTTTTTCGAGGCTCTCGGCGACAGCCGAAAAGGACCGGCCGGCGTCGAGAGGAAAATTCGCGCGGGCGTGGATGAAGGCGACCTTCTCATGGTTCCGGTCAGGGTGGCGGCTGAGCGCGAAGCCTGCCTGTTCGTCCTTACCGTCGAACCAGAGTTGGTCGTAGGGGTCCGGATGGTCATCGCCGGCATGCGAGATCATCCGTCGGGATGGACCCTAACGGATACATCTAGATTTTTCAAGGAGGTTCGGGAGTCCTTGATCCGCCGCCGCATGGATCACCGGCGGGCCGGGGGCGCGGCACAGGCCACCCGCTACCGGCGTCAGGTGCCGCCCGCATGCTGGCCGGCCAGCCAGGAGGCGACCTTGCCCCGGGAGTGGAACCCGAGCTTGGTCAGTACCTGCTGGACGTGGGTCTCCACGGTGCGCAGCGAGATCACGAGCCTTGCCGCGATCTCCTTGTTGGTCAGCCCCTGGGCGACGAGGCCGGCGACCTGGCGTTCCCGGCGGGTCAGCCCGGCCGCGGCCAACCGGTCGCCCGCGGCGACGCCGATCACCGGAGCCGGCTGGCCGTCCGCGTCCGCGTCCGCGTCCGCGTCCACGGTTGCGGTTGCGGTTGCGGACGGGGTGATCTCGACGTCGCCCAGGCCACAGGCGCACGCGCCCTCGAGCGAGAGCTCGGTGCCGCGCGTCCAGATGGCCTCGAACGCGTGGTGACCGAGCACCCGCCGGGAGTCGGCCTCGCTCTCCCGGCGGAACCGGAACAGGCCCGGAAACGCCGTGGTGGACGTGCCCATCCGTGCCCACAGCCGATCAGCGGTGCCGAGCAGTACCGCGGTCGTCGCATGCCGGCCGCGGCTGGCCTCGATCCAGGCGATGGCCTCCAGGCACAGCGTCAGGCTCAGCTGGTCGGACCGGCTGCTCGTGGCGGAGAGGGCGTCCCGCGCGATCGACAGGGCGGCTTCGGGATCGCCGGCGCGCCAGGTGGCGATGGCGTAGGCCCAGGCAGTGTACGAACGTAGGCACGGATCGTGCTGCAGTTCGGCGATCTCGGCGCACTCGGCGTGGTAGGCCCGCGCGGTCTCGGGGGTCGCGCTGAGCGCGGCGGCCACCGTGAGCAGCGCCAGCGTCTCGAGCTGGCGGTTGATGTCGCCGGCGAGGCGGAACTGCGCCAGCGCCTGTTCAAGGTGGTCGATCGCGCCGGACCGGCCGGTGTACAGCGCGTCCATCCCGCCGAGCTGGATGATCAGCGCGGAGGCCGAGAGATCGCGTGTCCCCGAGACCAGGTCGGCGCCCTGCCGGAGGATCCGGGCCGAGGCCGCCGGGTCGCCCTGCAAGGTCGCGAGCCAGCCCGCGGCGTGAACGGCCCGGATGCGGTCATGGATGCTTCCGTCGCCCTGGTCGAGGAACCGCGCCAGCCAGGTCCGTCCCTCGTCGAACCGGCCGTCGGCCACCCAGTAGCGATGCAGCGACCCCGCCAGCGCGAGTCCGCGACCGTGGTCGTTCGCCTCGGCGCAGTACTCCATCGCCCGCTGCAGGTTGGCGTGGTCCCGGCGAAGGCGGCTCAGCCACGCCCGCCGATCGGCCCCGAGCAGCCCGGCCTCCGCCCGGGTCGACAGATCAAGAAACCAGTCGCGGTGAGCCCGTCGCAGGGCCGCCTCCTCCTCGCCGCTGCTCTCGAGCCTCTCCTGCCCGTACTGGCGGAGCATCTCCAGGAGCCGGAAGCGTGCGTTCTCCGGACCCGCCTCGAGGGTCAGGATGGATTTGTCGACCAGCGACAGGATCAGGTCCAGCACGGGTTCGGTGAGCCCGGAAGCCCCGCAGACCCCCTCCGCCGCGTCCAGCCCGAAACCGCCGGAGAACACCGAGAGCTGGGTCCACAGACGCTGTTCCGGCCCGGTGCAGAGCTCGAAACTCCAGTCGATACAGGCGCGCAGTGTCCGCTGCCGCTCCGGGACCCGACGGCCGTCGCGGCGCAGTATCCGTGTGTTCTCGGTGAGTAGTCGCAGGACGTCGGCGGGCAACAACGCGCGGATCTTGACGGCGGCCAGCTCGATGGCGAGGGGGATTCCGTCCACCAGGCGGCAGATGCCCCAGACCGCGGCGCGGTTGTCCCTGGTGAGGTCGAATCCGGAGCGCACGGCGCGGGCCCGCTCCAGGAAGAGCGTGACCGCGTCACAGCCGGACACGTCGACTCCGTCGAGGTCGGTCTCCGCCGGCACCGGGAAAGGCGCGACCACATAGGTGCTCTCGCTGTCGATTCGCAGCGACTCCCGGCTTGTCGCGAGAATGCGGAGCCCCGGGCAACCGCGCAGCAGGCTGTCCACCAGGTCGGCGCACGCGTCCGCCAGATGCTCGCAGTTGTCGAGCAGGATCAGCAGTTGCTTCTGGGCGAGATGGCCGCGCAACGTCTCCAGCACGCTCTGATCGGTCGGAGGCGGGCAGCCGAACGTCGCCGAGACCAGGTGCGCGAGCAGGCCCGGATCACGCAACTGGGCCAGCTCGACCCACCACACCCCGTCGGGGAACGCGTCACGGACGTCCGCGGCCGCGCGCAACGCCAGCCGGGTCTTCCCCACGCCCCCCGCTCCGACCAGCGTCACGAGCCGGGACCCGCCGAGTAGCCGCCTGAGCTCCGCGCGTTCGGCCTGCCTGCCGACAAAGCTGGTCAGCTCGGCGGGTAATCCCTCGTTCGAGGACCGCGGCGGCGCGGGCATGGGCCATCTTTTGCAGGCGCCGCGCGGGACGTCAAGCCGCCGAGTAATCCCCGTAGTAATTCCCGTAGTTCCACTGAAGACGTCCCCGCGACGCCCGTCGATTCTGGTTCCTGCGGCCGGGTCCGGCATCCCGGCGGCGCTGCGGCAGCGAGCGTGAGCCCGGCGGTCCCGGTCCCGGCCGTCGGGAGGCCGGACAACCGGCGTACGGAGAGGAACCTGTCGATGCTCACCCCGTTCGACGACTACCCCGTCCACCAGACGCCGCTGCCAGTCGCGCACGTCGAGGGCGGGCACCCCGATCACTACGATCGGTTCTGGTTCAACGGTTACGACGGCGAGATGTACTTCGCGCTCGCGCTCGGGCTCTATCCCAACCGGGGAATCATCGACGCGGCCTTCAGCGTCGTTCACGCTGACGTCCAGCGGTCCGTGTTCGCGTCGGGACGCATTCCTCTGGACCGGACCGAAACCCGCGTCGGACCGATCTCGGTGGAGATCGTCGAACCGCTGCGGGTCAACCGCATCCGCGTCGACGCGGCCGAGCACGGTCTGGTCGCCGATCTCACCGCCGTCGCCCGCACACCCGCCTACGAGGAGCCGCGGACCACCCAGCACGACGGGACGCGGCTGCTGACCGACTCCACCCGTGCCACCCAGATGGTCAGCTGGACCGGGCAGCTGACGGCCGGTGGCGAGGACGTGCGGATAAAAACCGGAACGTACGGTACGAAGGATCGCTCCTGGGGAGTCCGCGGTCTCGTCGACCGGATTCCTGGTGCGCCGCGTTCCGTCGCCCCGCAGGTGTTCTTTCTGTGGGCCCCCTTGAACTTCGCCGACGAGTGTCTGCACTACATGGTGATGGAGGACGAGGCCGGAAACCCCTGGACGGACACCGCGGCGGTGTTGCCCGTGCTCGCCGAGGGCGGGTCGGTCTTCGGACCGGACACCGGCATCCGGCGCCTGCGCGGAGTCAGGCACCAGGTTCGCTGGGCCCCGGGGCTGCGACGATCCAACGGTGCCGCCCTCATTCTCGGGGAGGGCGAGGCGGTGGAGCTGGAGCCGCTGCTCACCTTCCGGATGAAGGGCGCCGGCTACCTCCACCCCACCTGGGCCCATGGCCGGTGGCACGACGAGCTGGCCGTCGGCGGTGAGGCGCACAAGGTGGCGGAGCTGGATGTTCTGGCCATCGACTGCGTACACGTGCAGCAGGTGGTGCGGGCGACGTGGGGTGGCCGGGTCGGCCTCGGCGTGTTGGAACAGGCCGTCATCGGGCCCTACCGGCCGGGCGGATTCCGCGACCTGCTCGACGGTGCTCCCAGCGCTCCCGGTGTCTGAGTCCACCGTTCTCCCAACGAACCCCGGAGACCCAGGTGAGCACAATGACCGAGCCTCCCGCACTGGTGTCCGACCCGCGCGACGTCACGGCCGGCTGGCTGACGGACCTGCTGAGGCACGCGGGAGCGCTCTCGGCCGGCGGCCGGGTGGCCGACTTCAGCGCGGTGGCCATCGGGACGGGCAGCGTCGGGGCGACCCTTCGCTACCAGCTGCGGTACAGCGGGGACCGCGCGTCGATCGCGCCTCCTCCGTCGATCGTCATGAAGTTCGCCTCGGCCGAGGCGAACAGCCGGGCCGCGGGCGTGGCCACCCGCTCGTACGAGAACGAGGTCGCGTTCTACCTGCAGGCCGCCCACACCGTCGACGTCCGCCGGCCGCACTGCTACTTCGCCGCCGTCGAGCCCAACACCGCCAATGTCGTGGTCGTCCTGTCCGATCTCGCGCCGGCGGTGCCCGGGGACCAGCTCATCGGCTGCGGTGCCGACGACGCGGAGCTCGCGGTGACCGAGGCGGCCCGGTTGCATGGTCCCCGCTGGGGCGACCCCGCGCTCCTCGACCTGAGCTGGCTGGCCAAAGCCGAGCCGGTGATCTCGGTGTCCGATGTCTACCGGGCTCTCTGGGACGGTTTCGTGGAGCGCTACCGGACGACGATCGAACCCGACGTCATCACCCAGGGCGAAGCCCTCGGCGCCGGAATCGATCGGTGGCTGGCGCATCGCCCCACTGCCGTGACCATAACCCACGGTGACTTCCGGATCGACAACATGATGTTCGAGGGAGCCGGCCGGAACAGGCACGTGACGATCGTCGACTGGCAGACCGCGCGCCTTGGCGCGGGTCCCGCCGACATCACCTACCTCCTCGGTGGAAGCCTGCCGCCCGACATCCGGCGCGCGCACGAGGTCGACCTGGTGCGCCGCTACCACGACGCCCTCGGCGGCTACGGGGTGACGGGTGCCTACCCGTTCGAGGAGTGCTGGGACGACTACCGGCGCTTCAGCTGGAACGGGCTGATCATGTCCGTGATCGCGGCGATGATGGTCCGCCGCGACGCCCGCACCGACGCGATGTTCGCGACGCTGGCCAACCGGCACGCCACCCAGACCCGGGACCTCACCGCCATCGGCTACCTGCGCTGAGCCTGCGCGGCTGTGCGGCTGTGCGCTCGAGCGGCTGGACGGCCCTCAGTAGTCGTGCTGCATCAGGTCGATGACGTTCTTCGCGCGCTGCGCGAGCATGACCCGCCCGACGATCTCCATGTGCTCCGCCCAGTGCTTCTCGGCCGCCGGGGCGTCACCGTCCTCGATGAGCGCCGCCAGCCGTGCCTGGGAGCGCAGGCCGCGCAGCCGGGTGGCGCTGGTGTCCTTGCCCTCGCCGGGCTGGCTGACCGCGGCGACGGCCCGGGCGACGATCTCGTTGAGCATCTCGGCGATGATGCTCAGGGTCTGGTTCTCGGCCAGCTCGACGAGGCGGGCGTGGAAGCGTGAGTTGGCCCGCCCGAACGCCTCGGGGTCGTCGATCACCTCGAGCTGCTCGGCACTGAGTCGGCGCAGCTCCGCGGCCGAGGACCCGCGTGAGCGTGCCCCGGCCACCAGCCGCGCGGCCACCGGCTCGATCGTGCCGCGGGCGTTGTAGACGTCCGCGAGCGGGACGTTGCGCGCCTGGAGCACGAGCGCGGCCGTGCGCGCCGTCATCCGCTCGCTGGGCTGGTGGGCGATGACGCCGCCGAGTACTCCGCGCTTGACGGAGATCAGGCCCTCCGCCTCCAGGATGCGCAGCGCCTCCCGCAGGGAGGGGCGGGAGACGCCGAACCGGTCGACCAGGTCGGGCTCGCGGCCGAGTGACTCACCCTCCGCCAGGTCGCCCCGCACGATGAGCCGCCGGAGCTCGTCGGCGATCTGCTGGGGCTTCTCGCGAAGGGTGGGCCGCTCCCCACCGCGAGATCTCCTTGGCTCGGTCACCTAGCTCGACCTTCTCTCCGTCGGCCGCGTCCAGCCCCCACCGCGACGGCTCGCGCGCAGCGCCGGACGAAGCGCTGGCCATGGTCTGATGCCCGTGACGGCTGGGTGAATGCGATCTGCCCAGCCTACCGGCGAACATCTCCGGGACCAGCGCCCGGATGGTGCTTTCCCTCTAGATGTTTGAACGTGCCTACGGCGTCTCCGGGTGCGGCTCGCCATGCCGGGGGAGGCAGTCACGGCTACCGCGCCAGCTGGTCGTCGGCCCCCGGGTCGGGGAGGTCGAAGTGCTCGTCGCGTAGTTGGAAGGCTCGTTTTGTGCCGTGCTCGGCGCGGGTTTTGACGAAGTTGAACTCGTCGTCCTCGAACTGGAGGTTGGTGCCGAAGGCGTGGAAGAGGTAGCTGGCGACCTCTTCGCCCTGGTAGCCCTGTAGTTGCTCGACGAGGCGGAAGGCCTCCTTGGCGATGACGATGCCGTCGGCGGGCATCCGGGAGAGCTTGCGTGCCCACCAGTCCGCCCGCGCGGACACGTCGGCGCCGTCGATCACCTCGGTGAAGACCGAGAGGTGGGCCAGTTCGCTGGCGGGGATCATGTCGCCGGTCAGCAGCAGGCGGCGTGCCAGCACCGGGCCGAGCCGGTAGAAGAACATGTGCAGGGAGCCGAGGGCCGGGCCGAGGAACCGGGTCGCGGGCATCCCGATCCGGGTGTCGCCGGCGACGACCGCGATGTCGGCCATGAGCGCGAGTTCGAATCCGCCGCCGAGCGCGAAGCCCTGTACCTCGGCGATCGTGGCTTTCGGGTAGCCGAGGAAGTTGTGGTAGAAGCTGAACGACTTGCGGTCGACGGACAGCCGGCGGCGCTGGCTGGGACGTCGCTGCCGGGAGTCATTCGCGGCGTCGCCGTACCACCCGTAGGCGTTGGCCATGTCGGCACCGGTGCTGAACACGCCCCCGTTCCCGCGCAGGACCACCACCTTGACCGCGTCGTCGGCCGCGAGCTCATCGAGGTAGGTGCCGAGCTGCTCCCGCATCGCGGGGTCGTACGCGTTCCGGCGGCTGGGGTTGTCGAGCGTGAGGCGGGCGATCCCGGTTCCCTCGTCGCGTTCCAGTAGCACACGGCCCTCGCTCACTGGCTCTCCCTCTCGCTGATCGGACAGTCACGCCATCCGGCCACGCCATGCTATATCTCTAGATATTTTACGGCCTCGAGAGTTAGCATCGTAGCGATGCGTGTCACCCTGGGCGAGTCCCCCGCGGCGGGGGCCGGGGGTCTCCGACCGCTGCGAGTGCACGCGAGGAACGGGGTTGTTGTGGACATGGAGGCGGGCGTCGTCCTCGATCGGGACGGCGGCGTGCTGCGCATCGGCCTCGACCGGCCGCACCGCCGCAACGCCCTCGACGCCGCGGCGGTACGACGGATCGTCGGCGCGCTCGAGAACGCGGCAACCGACGACACGCTCCGGGTGGTCCTGATCGAGAGCCGCGGCCCGGACTTCTGCTCCGGCGCGGACTGGGTCGCCTCGAACACCGCCGGCGGCGCCCGGCCGCGCCCCGGCAGCGTGCAGCGGCGCATCGCGTTGCAGGCACACCGGCTCGTCCAGCTCATCACCGAGGTGCAGCTGCCCGTCGTCTGCGCGGTCCGTGGCCACGTCGCCGGCCTCGGCTTCCAGCTCGCGCTCGCCGCCGACTTCACCGTGGCCGCCGAGGACAGCCGGTTCTGGGAGCCGTTCCTGACCCGGGGCTTCAGCCCGGACAGCGGCGCGACCTGGCTGCTGCCCCGGCTGGTCGGCATCGCCCGGGCCAAGGAGCTGCTGCTGCTCGGCCGGCGGCTGTCAGGTGCGGAGGCCGCCGAGTGGGGGCTCGTCTACCGGGCCGTGCCCGACACCGAGCTCGACAAGGCGGCCGCGGAGCTGGTCGGGACGCTCGGGCAGGCCGCCACGGTCGCCGTCGGGCTCACCAAGCGCCTGGTCAACCGCGGGCTGGAACTGGGGCTGACCGAGGCGATGCAGGACGAGGCGTCCGCGCTCGAACTGGCGTCCCGTACCGCCGACTTCCGGGAGGGGCTCGTGGCGTTCAAGGAGCGGCGGTCGCCCGACTTCGGCGGGAGATAAGACGAACCAAGTTACACTCAAATCCCTGGCGGGATATCTGTACATCCTTGGAGCCGTCTGTGTCCGAGCAGGTCGCCACCCGGCTCGGTTCCGGCCGATCGCGAGGGCGCCCAGCGCGCCGTTTGGCCCTACGCCTTCTCTCGGCGTCCCTGGTCCTGCTGCCGGTCATCGCCGCGCTCTTCACCGGTCGGTACCACGCGAGATTCCACACCTGGCCGTGGTCCTCCAGCCTGCCGGACAAGGTGACATACTGCGACCGCGATTACACCGGCCCGGGCCGTCCGGTCACGTGGGCCGAGGCGGGAGCGCTTGAGAACGGCACTGTACGGGACGTCGGCCGCACCAGGGCCGGCGTTCGCGAGCGGTCGATCTACGCGAACCCGCTCTCGGAACAGGCCCGGGAACGCTACAACCCGCCTCTTCCCTGCGCCATGGCCGTATACCTGCGGACCGAGGGCGATCGAGTCGCGCCCTACGTTCTCAGCGGCGGACCATGACACCGAACTTGTCGTCATCTCATCGACCGGACGCCGTCCCGGGTGGCGGAACCGTCGCCTGCCCCTAAACTAAACGGCATGCGAATGTACTTGTCCTCCTTTCGTAACGGCAATAAACCTGACGAGCTGCTGCGGTTACTCGGCGATGGCCGTCGAACGGCGCTTATTCTCAACGCGCAGGACTGGGAGGCGCCCGAGGATCGCGCTACCGATCCTGCGCAAGAGGTCGAACGCTTGGAATCTATTGGCCTGCAGCCCGAAGAGGCGGACCTGCGGCAATATTTTGGCAGGCCGGATGAATTGAGGCAGGCGTTAGTCGGCTATGACTTGATCTGGGTGCGGGGTGGCAACGTCTTCGTGCTACGACGCGCTTTTAGACAGAGCGGCGCAGACCGCGCAATTCCCGAGCTGGTCAACGGTGACGCGGTTGTTTACGGTGGTTACAGCGCCGGCGTGGACATCATGCAGCCACATTTGCATGGAATCGAACTGGTGGACGATCCAAGCGTGATCCCGGAAGGCTACGACGAGGAAATTATCTGGGACTGTCCCGGTCTGATTCCATACTGTGTCGCGCCACATTACAAGTCCGACCATCCCGAGTCCGCCGACATCGACAAGGTGGTTAGTTACTACATCGACAACCACATTCCCTTTGTAGCGCTTCGTGATGGCGAGGTAATCGTTGTCGATGGCGATGAACAGAAGTTCGTTGGTTAGGGTTGGGGAAATTAGTCCGGTTCACCCACCGCCGCCGGTCGGAGGGACCGTCCGCGCTGCCGGTCCTGTCGGGTTCGCGCGCCTTCTTCGCCGGCGACCCGTCCTGCCGGCCCGAAGGTGAGCACGTTCCGGCCCCGCGACCACTGTTCGGTTCCCCTGACGGCCTGTGGGTCGACCCCGACGGCCGGCTGTTCATCGAGCCGGCGCCGGAGAACCCGCGTGCCGTCAGCAACCGGCCCGACTTCGACCCGGCCGGCCGGCCCCGCCCGGCGACCGTCGTGATCCACCGGAAGGGCGGCGGGAAGACCGGCACCTGATCCCGCCCAGCCACCCTGCTACGTACCGGCCCGCCCACCCCTCTACGCAGCGTTCCACCCGCTGCCCGTCGAAGCACCCGGTCCCTGACTCCGATCCTGGCCGACGCGACCCGTCCGGCCGGGGTCGGAGTTCGCCACTTTCGCAGCTCACGGGCTCGGCGGGGAATGCCCGCGCCCGAGCTTTCGCGGCGCGGCCGCCGAAGACCGGCCCGGCCGGCCCGGAAGGACCGGGGATAACTTTGCGTGACTTTCCGCAAATGGCTCCCCTTCGGAGTGAGGGTTCCTTAATCTGTTGTCCAGAGGGTTCCCGTTGATCCTCCTGGGTGTGGTGTGCGCACCCGTGGCGAACCCCTCTGTGTGTAACGGGAACTGTCGCCGTCCCGCCGGTTGCCTGAAAGCAGATACCGGCGCCGAGGGCGTGTCCCGCGTTTCATCCTGGCGGATCGTGGCTGTACGGGGGATATATCGTGGCGCCGGAAAAATACAACCTGAACTTGAAGGGCAGGACGAACAACCCGCTCGGCGGTCTTCCCAGCGACAAGATCTCCGGCAAGAAGGTCGACCTCATGTACCACCACATAGTGCCGCTCAGCAAGCTCAGGGAATTCTGGAACAAGATCGTCGAGAGCGGGAGAACCGAGAATCTCGAGTTCCTCCTCCAACTCCACGACGGCATCACAGAAGGAACTTACGCCGAGCTTCTGTCTCCCGTTGGGAAGATCCACAAAGACGACGCCCTGCAGGCCGCGGAACTGGCCTCGAAGATCTATAATGGTACGGTTTCCCACGACCCGAAGGCCAAGTTGCGCCCCTCCCCGTGGGACGATTTCATAAGCGTCTACACCTGGATTCCCGGAAATCTCTTCATAGGCCCCAAGGACCGATGCGACGACCCCGATAACAATCTTGACAAAATAGCCTCCCACATAATCGGGAGCGACAGGGAGGGACGCTACGACAAGATTTTTAAAGCCTTCACAGAGATCTCGAAATACCTGGACGACAAGTCCGATCAAGCGTCGGCCGAACTCGCTTCGAATGCGCTGCGCGAGGTGGCCGCGTGCATAGGAGTTCAAGCGTACAACGCCAAGAACTGGACCTGGATCGACGGCAAGAGTGGGCCGGAGTTCCAGGTATGACAGCGAGCGGACGGGTGTGACACCGTCCGTCGGTCCCGGTGCGGCGACGGATGCGCACCGTACCGGCAGGGAAGTGTCCTGCCGCGGTTTTCGAACGTGCCCGGAAGTGGAAGTCCGTGATCCGAGGGAGGGGTTCAGTGGATCTCGACGCCCTGAAAGCGCATCTCCTGAGCCTGGGTGATCCACCGACACTGCGGGCCGCGGACACCGCGCTCCCCGCGCAGCTGAGCGCCATGCTGGCCACCTTCCCGGACGGTGTCTGCCAGGGTGCGGCGGGCAGCGGGCGGCCGGAGGTGGACACCGGGCGGACGACGCTCTCACTCACGCTGACCTGGGCGTCGCCTGCCTGGCCCGTCGGCGCCGCCGTGACCATGGCGGTGACGGGCGTGTCGGTGGCCGTGACGAGCCAGGGCCTGGTCACCCTCACGCTCGACGGCACGTTCGACACGGTGGAGGTCGTGTCGACGGTCACCGCGGACGACCTCGGGCGGCTGACCGCCGCCGTGCGGCCGGTGCGTCCCGGCGCGTTCGCCGCCGAGCTGGAGAAGCTCGGCAGGCGCCTCGGCGGTGACACCGTCTGGCAGCAGGCGACGGCCGGGCTGCGCGCGTTCGCCTTCGACCCCGCCGATGTCGCCGGCATTGATTACCGCCTCATCAAGAAGGCGGCTGCCGGACCGGCCACCTATCAGGTGGACGCCATGGCGATCGTGGCCTCGCTCACTATCAGGGCGCTGCCGCTCGATGTCGCCGTGTGGCTTCCCCATCTGGCCCTCGCCGGCACGCTGACGGACGCGCGACCGATCCCTGTCCGGTCCCTGCTGGAGTCGTTCGGCATACCCGGGGGGGAGGTACCCGAGGACTGTGCCGTCAGTGAGCTGTCGTTCGCCGCCGTCCTCGGGGACGATTATCTCCTTCGGATGACGGTCTCCGGTGACTGGCCGATCGGCCCCCTCGCGATCCGATCCCTGTCTCTTTACGTCTACTACGCGAACGGCGCGGGATTCACGGCCCGGGTAGGGGGCACGGTGTCGATCGGCTCCGCGCTGAGTATCGACATCTCGGCCGGGAGGATCGGCGGCGCGCAGGGCGGCTGGGCCTTCAGCGGCGGCCTCACGGCGGGCGAGACCCTCGGCATGGCGGAGGTGATTGACGCACTCGGGCTGACCGACGTGCCCGGGCCGGTCAGGTCCCTCGAACTCACCACCCTGACGCTCTCGTACACCACCGGTTCGGCCGCCCTCGACTTCGTCTGCGAGGGAGACGTGACCATCGCGGACGGGGTGACGGCCGCGCTCCGCGTGACGGTGACCCGCGACGGCTCGGATACACGGTACGGCGGGACGCTGTCCGTCGACGGCTTCGCCTTCGACGTCGACTTCGACGAGGAGAAGTCCGGCGCCGACATCCTCGTCGCCACCTATCACGGTGCTGCGGAGGGCACCGAGGTCGTTCTGCGGGACTGGGTCGCGCATTTCTCCGCCGACCTGGCGGCCGACGTCCCCGACAGCCTGCGGATCGGGCTGAAGGACGCCAAGTTCGTGCGGGTGAAACCCGCGGGCGGCCCGGCCCGGTTCTGCGTCGGTGTGGACCTCTCGGCGGGTTTCGACCTTTCCCAGCTTCCGCTCGTCGGCGGGTTCCTGTCGACGATCGGGACGGTGAGTGTGGAGAACCTGCAGGTCCTCTACAGCTCCGGAGCCTTCGACACCCAGACGGTCGCCTCGGTCAACCGGCTGCTCGGGCCGGCCAAGGTGGTGGCCCTCCCGCAGGCCGGGCTGGCGGCGGGCGTCGCCGCGCTGGCCGATCTGCGGATCGGGAAGGAGAGCACGTCGGTCGCTCTCGGCGTGCCACCCTCGAACGCCGGCGGCGGCGAGCTCCCCGGACCCGACACCCCCAGTACCCCGGGCGGTTCCAGCGCCCCCGCTCCGTCCGGTGCCCCCGCTCCGTCGGGTGCGCCTGACACCTCCGGGACGGGTGCCTCCAGCGTCCACTGGGTGTCGGTGCAGAAGCAGCTCGGGATCGTCCACATCGACCGGGTCGGGGTGATGTACCAGCACAACGTGCTGCTGTTCGCGCTGGACGCGTCGGTCGCCCTCGGCCCGCTGGCCCTCTCGCTCGACGGCCTGGCGGTCGGCTCCCGGCTGGACAGGTTCGCGCCGACGTTCCGCCTCGACGGCCTCGGGATCGGCTACAGCGCCGCTCCGGTGGAGATCTCCGGCGCGCTGCTGCACCTGCCCGACGACCAGCTTCCGGACACGGTGGCGTTCCAGTACGACGGCACGGCCACGGTCGGCCTGCAGAGCTTCTCGCTGGCGGGTCTCGGTTCGTACGCGCAGCTGAAGGACGGCGCGCCCTCGCTGTTCGTCTTCGCCCAGCTGGAGGCGCCACTGGGCGGGCCGCCACCGGTCATCGTCACCGGGCTGATGGCCGGGTTCGGCTTCAACCGGGAGCTGACGCTGCCCAGCCCCAGGGAGGTCTCCGGCTTCCCGCTGCTGAGCCTGCACAAGCAGGGCCCCGGCTCCGGGCACAAGCCCTCCCACGTGCTCGACGTCCTGGAAGGGCGTGAGCCGGCCGTGGCCGGCAGCCAGCCGCGGCGGTGGATCGCCCCCCGCGAGGGCTCGTACTGGCTGGCCCTCGGGGTGGAGTTCACCGTGGCCGAGGTGGTGAACGCCAAGGTGCTGCTGGCCGCGGAGATCGGCGCGGAGCTGGCGCTGGCCGTGCTGGGCCTCGCGACGATCCAGCTGCCACTGCCCACCGAGTCCGCCACCACCACCTACGTCTACGCGGAGCTGGGCGTGGAGGCCGTCATCCGGCCCGTCCAGGGCAGCGTCGAGATCGCCGCGCAGCTCTCCCCGGCCTCGTACGTGCTGACGCCCGCCTGCCACCTCACCGGCGGGTTCGCCGCGGCGACCTGGTTCGGGAACAACCCGCACGCCGGGCAGTTCGTCGTCACCCTCGGCGGCTACCACCCCGCGTTCCGCCGGCCCTCCTACTATCCCGACGCGCCGCGGCTGGGGATCGACTGGGCGGTCAGCGGCAACGTGTCGATCAAGGCCCAGGCGTATCTGGCCGTCACGCCGTCATGCGCGATGGCGGGCGCGCGGCTGGAGGTCCTCTTCCACGAGGGCCCCATCCGGGCCTGGTTCACGGCGCAGGCCGACGTGCTGCTGTCCTGGCGGCCGTTCTTCTTCGACGCGCGCATCTCGGTGAGCATCGGCGCGTCCGGCAGCATCAACCTGGGGATCCTGCACGTCACGATCAGCGGTTCGATCGGCGCGACCCTGCACCTGTGGGGGCCGCCGACCGGCGGTTCGGTCACCGCGCACTTCCCCCTCATCGACGTGACCGTCAGCTTCGGCGGCTCCCGCGGGGGAGCCGAGACCGAGGCGCTGGGGTGGGACGTGTTCGCCAGCCTGCTCCCGAAGCCGGCGGACGTCGTCACCATCGCGCCGGTCTCCGGCGTCGCCGGCGCCGAGGAGGACCCCGGCGCGGGCGGCGGCGCGGGCGACAAGGTGTGGCAGGCGCGGGCCCGGGACCTGCGCCTGTTCACCCAGTCCGCGGTGCCGGCCAGCCACCTGCGGACGGGCGACGCGCCCCTGGCCTCGTCCGAACCCGGGGACGGCCCCCTGGTCGACGTACGTCCCATGGACCGCGCCGGCCTGGTCGGTGAGCACCGGCTGAGACTCTTCTACGAGGACAGGCCCGCGTCGACGGACGGCTGGACGTTCACCGCCCGCACCCGGGCCGTGCCCGCGTCGCTGTGGGGTGCCCCGCCGACCCCGTTCAGCCACACGCCGTCGGGACCCAGCGCCGAGGTGCTGCCGGACCGGCCGGTCGGCTTCGACGTCCAGGCCCCCCGGCCCGAGCTGGCCGCCTCGCGCGGGGTCTTCCCGCTCAGCGAGTACAGCGAGGACGAGCTGCCGCCCGGCCTGTCGCCGCTGCCCCGGGAGCCGGTGGTCAACCGCGATTTCGTCGGCGCACCCGACCCGTCCTGCGTGGATCTGCTCGGGCGCCTCGACCGTGGCGACGCGAGGAGCGGGCGCGACGAGATGTACGCCGCCCTGGCCGACGCCAAGCTGCTCACCGACCTCGGCGACAGCGCCCTGGCGGGCCTGGCGGCGGGCGCGGCCCACTTCTACAGCGAGGCGCCGATGGTCCAGCGCGCGCAGGAAGCGAGGAGCCGCGGATGAGCCCGAGCCCGCCGCACCCCGCCCGCGACACGATCCCCCCGGGGGACATCGAGCTGCACGACCACTATCTGCCCGCACTGCCCGCCGGCGACTACCGGATCGAGGTCACTCACACTCTGCGCGCCGGGCCGCGCGACGGCGCACAGGTCGTCGGCGGGCCGTTCACGGCCGTGCAGAGGTTCACCGTCCGCGGCCCGCAGGTGCGGATCGACGCCGACGCGGTGGTCGCCGAGCAGCCTCCCGACGCCTCGAGCGGCAGGTTCGCGGAGGTCCTGCCGCACGTGGTGCTCGGTGACCCCATGCTGCCGTGGGAACGTCCACTGACCGGGGCGTCGCGCGACACCCCGTGGCTGGCGCTGCTGGTGCTCACCGACTCCCAGCTCGTCGGTGGCACCACCGCCCCGACCCGCACCATCTCCGCCACCGTGGCGGACTTCCTGGCCGACGACCCCGCCGCGCTCAAGCCCGCGCTGACCGTGGAGTCCGACGTCGGCCCCGGCGACCCGTGCGTGTACATCCAGGTCGCGGCGGCCGAGTTCCAGGCCGTGGCGCCCCGGCTGGACGAGCTGCGCTTCCTCGCCCACTGCCGCGGTGCCAACACCGGGGACCGGCCCATCCTGGGCCTCCAGGAGGACGGGCTGTTCTCCGTCATCGTCGCCAACCGCTTTCCGACCGCCGCCCCACCCGGCTCCGACCCCGGGACCGGCACGAAGAACATCGTGCATCTCGTCTCCCTGGAGGGCCACGAGCGGATCCTCGCGGACACCCCGGACTTCCGGGGTCGCTCCTCGGTGGCGCTGCTGTCCCTGTGCAGCTGGTCGTTCCAGGCCCAGCCCGACCGCGAGGCGGACTTCGCCGACCTCGCCGAAGGACTCACCCAGACCCCCTCCGGCACCCGGGCCGGGCGCGACGACATGTGGCTGCGCCTGCCCGGCCCTCCCGGGCAGACCGACACCGCCGCGCGGCGACACGTGGCCCGGCGGCTCGACGACGGGTACCTGCCGTTGCCTTACCTGACCCGCTCGGGCGAGGCCACCTACGGCTGGTACCGAGGGCCGCTCACCCCCGTTCTGCCCCTGGCCACCGACCGGGCGGCGCAGGCCACCACCGCTGACGCGCTCATCGCCTACGACCCGGCCTGGGGCAGCTTCGACCTGTCGCTGGCCGCCGCGTTCGAGACCGGCCGGGCCCTCGCCCTCGCCGACGCCCCCTTCGCCCAGCACCTGCTCGCGTTCAAGCAAGCCACCCGGCACCTGGTGGACAGCCTCCACCACCAGGCCACCAGCACCCACCTGCAGCAGGACGGCAGCGGGAGCACGCGGCCGAGGACGGCGCGCGCCGCGTTCGGCACGCTGCTCGACGGTCGCCTGCTCACCGCCCTCGGCACGCCACCGGGCCGGCCCCGCGCCGCGTGGTCCCCGCCGGCACCCGCCGCGCCGTCCGCCGACCCGGCCGGCGGGCTCGAGACCGTGCTGCGATCCGACGCCACCCGGGCCGCCCTCGCCGCGGCGATGGACGCCGACGACGGCCTCGGGGAACACCTCACCCGGGTCGCGGACTGGCTCGGGCGGCTCCTGCTGCTCCACCCCGTGCCGTTCACCCACCTGGTGCCCGACGAACGGATGCTGCCGCGGGAGTCGCTGCGTTTCTTCCACCTCGACCCCGGCTGGCTGGACGCCGTGGTCTCCGGTGCCCTCAGCATCGGCGCGCAGTCCAGTCGGGACACCCTCCAGGACCAGGTCGTCGCCGCGACGATCCGGGCCGCGGCGGCGGAGAAGGCGGCGGGGTACCGCGCGACGCAGCGCGGCACCGAGGCCGGTGACCCCGCACCTGTGGACACGGCGTTCGGGCCGGTCTCCGGGCTGCTGCTGCGCTCGGCGCTCGTCTCCGGCTGGCCGAACCTGGCCGTGCGCGCCCTGGACGAGGCCGGTGAGCTCCTGCCCGTCCTGCGGATGGACCACCTCTCGCCCACCGTGCTGCTGTGCCTGTTCGACGGCCTGCCCGCGGCCGTCGAGCTCAGGGAGCCCCAGGAGGGCTTCCGGTTCGGCGTCGAGGACCACGGCCTGATCCCGCTGCGGAACCTGCTGGCCCCGCCCCACGCGTCCGGGGGCCGCCCGCTCGGCGAGCAGATCGGCCCCGACGTCACCTTCCCCGTCCTGGACCACGTCCGGGCCGGTGCCGGCGGCCCGGTCCTGGACCTCGGTTCGCTCATCCCCGCGCTGACGGCGGCTCTGGACGCCGCGCACGGCACCGCCGTCGGCCCCATCGGCCCCGCCGACCTGGCCCTGCAGATGGTCAAGGTCCCCGAGGCCATCCGCTTCACCGGCCCGAACGGAGACCGAGGTTGACCGCCCGCCCCGCGCTCGTCGTCCCCGTCGACCTCGACGTCCTCGTGGTCAACCGGGCCCTCCAGGGCCGCGACGCGTTCCGTAGCTGGCAGCACACCTACCTGGCGCTGGACGACTACCTGAGCCCGGAGCCGGACGGGGGAGACCGCCAGAGCAACGACCCGGTGCACAGCCACACCGGCGTCCATCTGCACTGGACCCTGCCCAGGGGGCTGCGCCACGGCGTGCAGGACCCGGCGACCGGTGAGATCGGCTACCCGCTGGTGCCCAACCGCTGGCTGGTGATCCGCTTCAGCGGTACCGGCACCCGCCTCGCCAGGGCGTGGGTGATCGAAAGCGACTGCCCGTACAGCCCGCGGGCGCAGGACGACGGACACGACCTCGCGCGCTCCAGCCCCTACCTGGTCGACGCCGCCACCCTGCGCGCCTGGCAGGCCAGCCCGGACCCGTACCGCAACACCATGGACCCCGACGGCGGGCAGGTCCAGATCGGGCTCGCCTTCCCGCACACCGACACCCCGTGGACGGAACGCGCCGCCCGGGACCCCCTTTTCGTCACCGCCATGGCCACCGGGGACCCGTACTTCACCACCTACACCCCGCACAACACCAACGTCTTCTCCTTCCTCGACGACCTCTCCGACCTCACGTCCGCCACCGCCCTCGGCTACCGGGTCGTCGGCTGGTACTCCGATCCGGACGCCGACGTCCTCGCGTCCCGCCCGCCCGGCACCTCCTACGCCGACCAGCTCGCGCACCTCGGCTGGCAGGATCCCCGCCTGACCGGCGAGGCCGGTCACGACGCCGCGGTCAGCCCGATCACCCGCAGCCTGTACGCCGGTACGGCCCTGACCGTCGGCTGGGATCCCGCCGCGAGCGCGGCGCCCGTCCCGGACCCGCTGGACACGATCCAGGACAACGGCGCGCTGAGCGTCGCCCTGGGCAACACCACCGAGGACGCCTTCACCGCCCTCGCCGGCCAGGCGCTGCACGCGACCGGCGCCGCGCCCTCCGCCGCCGACGTGGCGCTGCTGCGTGCGTTCCTGCACGACCTGCTCGCCGTCGCCGAGGAGAAGGGCGGCGACGAGCGGGTACGCCGCCACGTCCACGACGCCTCGTTCGCCGCGTCGACCGGCGGCCATCGTTGGACGGTCACACCGCCCCCCGCTGACACCTCGCCCGCCGGCAGCCCGTCCACCGGCAGCCCGTCCGCCGAGGCCGCGGCGCCGCGCCCGTTCGTCCCGCCGGCCTGGCTGGCCACACTCAACGACGATCAGCGTCAGCTCGACGAGCGGCTCGGCGAGCTGCGGGACCTCCAGTGGCGGCTCAACGCCCTGTGGCTGAAGAACGGGATCGCGGGGGCGTCGATGTTCCCGCCCGACGACGTCCCCGACCAGGACCTGATGGCGCGGGAGCTCGACGCCGAGCGGGAGGGATCTCTCGCCCACACCGTGGGCGTCCGAACCGCCCAGGTGAGAGAACTGGCCGCGAAGGTCCCCCAGCCCGACCACACCCGGCCCCACGCCAGCGCCCATGACGCGTTCCTCGCCGGGGTCGGCGCCTTCGCCGCGGCGAAGGGGCTGGGCGGGGGCGCCGAGCTCAAGGCCGTCCCGCGCCCCCCGTACGCGCAGAGCAACAACCCCGTGGTGAGCCTGTCGGGGATACTGCCCCCGGCCGACGCGACCGTTCCCGACCAGCCCGTACCCGTACGACCACTCACCGACGACGGCGCCGCGCTGATCAGCGCCGTCACGGTCGCGGGCACGACGATCACCGCGGTACCCGGCCGCGGCCCGGTGCCCGCCGTCGCGGGTCTCGACGCCTTCCCGCCCGAGGTGCCCGGGCTGCTCGCGGAGTACTTCCTGCTCGATCCCGGCAACGCCGCCGCGCTGGCCGCCGCCGGCGGCCAGCCGGCGGAGCAGGTCAGGGCCGTCCTGAGCGCCCACCCACCCGCCGCCTACACGGGCACGCTCCCGGAGCTGGGTCTGGAACCCTGGACCCAGCCCTGGGAGCCGCTGTTCATGGAGTGGAAGATCTCCTACCGGCACATCCCCCACACCGTGGGCGCGCGGCGCTGCTGGACCTTCGACGGCACCGACTACCGCTTCACACCGGAGGGCGTCGACGTCCCCCTGGACCGGGTCACCGTCACGGGTGTCTCCGCGCTCGGCCCGCACCCCCGGTCCCTGTTCGCGGCCAGGATGAAGGAGTACGTCGCCCAGCACGGCACCGACGACCAGCGTGACCAGCTCGACTCCTGGCTCACCGCGATCGGCGACTGGGGGCTGCTCGCCCAGGAACTCACCGGCTTCAACGATCGCCTGGCCGCCCGCGACCTGCGCGCCTTCCGCCGCCCCACGACCGACGACACCGACTTCCCCGCCGTCGCCGGCCTCGTCGGCTACCCGGACGCCGCCACCGAGGACGGCCTGCCCGCGCGTTACCGCGGCCGGGTCAGCAGCATCCCGTACCTGCCCGGCAGCGCCAGCGCCCCCTTCCACGAGACCCGGCAGGGGCAGATCTGCGTCGAGGAGCTCTTCCTCTACGACAAGTTCGGCCGAGTCCTGGACGTCGTCAGCGCCGACACCCGGAGCGGTGGCCTGCACGACTACCGCAACTTCCCGCTCACCGTCGACACCGCCCTCGCCGTCGGGACCTCGCTGACGCCCACGATCGCCTCCGTCGCCCAGCTACCCCCGCGCCCCCTGCAACCCGCCCGGCTCGACTTCGACCTCCTGGACGGCCAGGCCGGTACGCGCGTCGTCGGCACCGCGGCCGACCCCAGCCCCATCAGCGGCTGGATCCTCCCCAACCACCTCGACCACAGCCTGCTGCTCTACGACCCGGCGGGGCTCCTGCTCGGCACCTACCGGCTGCTCACCGGAGCCGACGGCCGGCGCACCGGCCAGTGGGAGCCCCCGCCCGGCAGCGCCATCACCACCGCGGACCAGCTCGCCGCCCACGCTCCCGAGATCGCGGCCCTCATCGGTTCCCCGAAGCTCGCCGCGGAGGCTAACTTCACGGCCTTCCTCGACGTCGTCGACTCCACCCTGTGGACCACCGACCCGCTCGGTCGGCGCGCCGACCAGAACCTGTCCCTCCTCCTCGGGCGCCCGCTGGCCCTCGTCCCCGCACAGCTCCGGCTGACCCTCGAGGGACCCCCCATCCGCGACACCGGATGGGCCGCCACCCTCGACCCGCCGCCGCCGGCCTTCACCGGCGACCGGTTCGAGATCCGCCTCGGCGACGTGGCCGCCCGCGACGACGGCCTCATCGGCTACTACGCCACCGACCCGCGCGGGGCCTACGACTACGACTGTTTCCACAGCGTCAGCGCTCCCGACGACCAGCAGGACTACACCGCCCAGATCGGGCCGCCCGGCGCCGCGGACACCGCGGACACCGCGGGCACGGCGCCGGGCGGAACCGGGCCCACCGGAACCGGGCCCACCGGAACCGGGCCCACCGGAACCGTGCCCACCGGAAACTACGTCCCCCTGACGTTCGGCGACCCGGCGCCCACCCGGCTGCTCCTGCTTCTCGATCCGCGTGCCCCCGTCCACGCCACCAGCGGCATCACCCCCACCGCCACTGTCACCGTCCCGCCCCGGCACACCGACGACGCGCTGCGGCACCTGCAGGCGCTCTTCCGTTTCGGCCCCGTACTCACCACCGAACACGCTCCGGCCAGCCAGCCCGACCCCGACCCCGACCGCGACCACGACCACGGCTCCGACCACGACTCGGAGGCCGGGACGCTCGCCTTCCCCCGGCCGGCCGAGAAGAACGGCTCGTGGTCCTGGCTGCGCCCGGTGCCCGGCGAGGCTCCCTGGGTGCCGTACGCGCTGATCCCGGCACCGCTGGAGGCGCGGTTCCCGGACAGCCCCGTTCTTCTCGAGGACGGCCTGCTCCGCTTCCTCGCCGACCCGGAGCAGTAACCACGTTCCCTCCCCGACGCACGTCAGGACACCGCAGTAAGGACCCGCACGCCAGGAGGATTCGCAATGGCCGCAAACCCTCTGTTCGACTACCTACCCGCCACCAGCCCGTCACCGCTCGAGGCGGGCGGTGACCCGGAGAAGGGCACCAAGGCCCGCATCAACATCTCCGTTGCCCACGGCGACCAGAACATCTACGCCGACAAGATCGCGATCTCGGTGCCGGTCAACCAGCAGAGCGGCACCGCGTACTTCACCGAGAATCCGCACATCGCGGTGAACGACGACAGATGGAAGCCGGTGTCGCTGGCGGCGAACACCGAGCAGGAGCTCACCGAGCATCATCAGCTCACCTTCCACAACGCCAACCCCAACGATCCGGTCACCTACCCCCTGGCCTTCAGCGTCAGCGGCCTGATCGCCACCGCCACCGGTGACCCGCTCGTCGTGCAGATCGTCGAATCCTCCAACACGCAACCGCAGAAATTCACCCGCAAGAATCCGCGGACCCTGACCCTGCCCGTCATCGAGCCCGTCTTCTACCTGCGCAACTTTCTGGCCCGCAGCACGGACAGGCCAACCGTCCCCAGGACGAGGATCGACGCCGGCGAGTCCCTCCAGCTCTCCTGGGAGAGCAACGGCTCCTACTTCTGGCTGTACGACGGCAGCAACGCGGCCCCCGTGTTCGAGGGAACCGGCACCTCGTGGTCCGCCCCGTCGGGCACGATCCTGCGCGACACCACCTTCATCGTGAAGGCGTCCGCCGTCGGCGGCGGACAGCAGGCCGCGGAAGGCTTCGAATCGGTCGAGCAGTACGCCAGCCTCACCATCGCCGTCAACAACCCCACCCTGACCGGACTGACCGTCTCCGGCCCGGTCACCGCCACGTCCACCCTGACCGTCTCCGGCTCGGTCACCGCCGAGTCCACGCTCGACGTGTACCGGTCGCTGTCCGCCCGCGACGACGTGACGGTCCAAGAGGAGCTGACGGTCTCGGGCAATCTCACCGCCCGGTCCCGGCTCGACGTGAACGGGCTGCTGAGCGCCAACGACGACCTGACGGTCGGGAGCAAGCTGAGCACACAGGGCATCAACGGCGCACGGTTCGGGGAGGACATCGACGTCGGCGACAAGATCAGCACCTATGGTCACAACGGACTGAAGGTGCTGCACGACCTTTCGGTCGATGGCGGCGCCGAATTCGTCGGGAGCGGAAAAATCGTGCGTATCCGTGAGCTGCGGGGGCCCTACGGTGAGGATCTGACCATCAACAGCACCGTCCGGGTGCTGGAACAGTGCGGGTTCACCATCGCCGGCAGCACGGTCCTGCGCGACGGGGACAACATCGGCCTGCAGAACAGGCAGAAGGACGGCTGGCTCTACGCGGCCGCCTACAATCACGACGGCGACCGCGGCTATATCTTCAGGTGGAATCCCGGTAACCGGGTGGGTGGGGACAGCTGGCGGGTGACCCGCGACTGACCGGGCGTTTTGTCTCCCGCCCGGTTCTGAGCCGGTCCGGCTAAGAACCGGTCCGGCTCAGAACCGGGTGCCGCCGTCGATGTTGATGACCGCGCCGGTGAGGTACCCCGCGCGGGGCGACAGGAGGAAGGCGAACAGGTCGCCGACCTCGTCCGGTGTGCCCGGCCGGCGCAGGGCGACGTCCATGTGCCACTCGTCGACCATGACCTGCTCCAGGAGGCCGGCCGGCGGGACGCCGCGCTCCCGGGCGAGCGCCCCGCGCAGGGCCGCGAGCGACCCGGTCTCGACGGCGCCGGGGCAGACGCAGTTCGCCCGCACCCCCGAGCCGCCGTACGCCCTGGCGACGGTCTTGGTGAACGCGGCCACCCCGCTCTTCAGCGTGACGTACGGCAGCCGGTCGGGATGATAGGCGCGCATTCCGTACGCCGCCGTGGTGACCACCGTGCCCCCGCCGCCGGCGACCAGGTGCGGAACGGCCGCCCTGACGGTGCGGACCGTCCCCATCAGCACGTCGTCGATCGCGTCCGCCCACACCGCGTCCGAGGCAGCGTCGAGGCTGGCGTGCGCGGCGGTCGACGTGCCGGTGGTCACCGCGACACCGGCCAGCTCGCCGAGCGTCCCGACCGCCTCGCTCACGATCCGTTCCGCCTCACCGGGGCGGTTGACGTCGCCGACGACCGCCGTCGCGTTCCGCCGGCCCAGCCGCTCCACGGCCGCCCGCGCCCGGCCGGGGTCCCGCCCCACGAGTGCCACGCGCGCGCCGTCGGCGACCAGCACCCGCGCGGCGGCGAGACCCATGCCCGCCGTCCCGCCGACGACGAGGAAACCACGATCACGTATACCGAGGTCCATCTCAACCCTCTTTGTTGCAGGCGGGGGCCGAGGCCGCCGCCGGTGGAGGAACGACTGGTCGCTTTCCCGTTCTGCGCCCGGACCCGGCGTCAGGCCACGCGGGGCATCCCGAGGACGCGTTCGGCGATGAGGTTGCGCTGGATCTGCGAGGTGCCGGCCGCGATCGTGTACTGCAACGACCAGAGGTAGGCCCGGGCGATCTCGGCGCCGTCGAGGCCGTGACCCCGCACGCCGCCCGTCGCCGCGCGGCCGAGAACGCGCACCGCGAGCTCGCTCAGCTCCTGGCTGAGCTCGCTGAACCGCAGCTTGACGGCGGAGCCGGTGGGTGCGGGCAGTCCGGTGGCCTCGGCCTCGGTGATGCCCCGCTGGGTCATCCGCCACAGCCCGTCGACGTGTGCATCCAGGCGGCCGACGTGCCCGCGCAGCGCCGGGTCGTCCCAGGCGGTGCCGCCGCCCGGCGCGGGCACCAGCCGGGCCGCCCTGACCAGGTCCCGCAGCTGGGAGCGCAGGGTGATGATGTGCTGGGCGAAGGCGGTGCCGCGCTCGAAGCGCAGGGTCACGTTCGTCACCCGCCACCCGTCGTTCTCCGCGCCGACGAGATTGGCCACGGGCACCCGGACGTCGGTGAGGAACACCTCGCAGAAGTGGCTCTCGCCGTCGATGGCCCGCATCGGGCGGACCTCGACGCCGGGGGAGTGCATGTCGAGGATGAGCCAGCTGATGCCGCGGTGCTTGCGCGCGTCGGGGTCGGTGCGGACCAGCAGCTCGCCGTAGTCGGCCACGTGCGCCCGGGTACTCCAGATCTTCTGGCCGTTGACGATGTACTCGTCGCCCTCGAGCACCGCGCTGGTGCGCAGGGAGGCGAGGTCGGAGCCGGCCTGAGGCTCGGAGAAGCCCTGGCACCAGACGTGTTCGCCGCGCAGGATGCGCGGCAGGTGGTAGGCCCGCTGCTCGTCGGTGCCCTCGGCGATCAGCGTGGGGCCGGCGTGCATCATCCCGACGAAGTTGACGCTGATGTAGGGGGCGCCGGCGCGGGCGTATTCCTCCAGGTAGACGAGCTGCTGGGTGACCGGCAGACCGCGGCCGCCGAACTGGCTGGGCCAGTGCAGGCCGGCGTACCCGGCGTCGTACAGCCTGCGCTGCCAGCCGGTGTCGTAGGCGCGTCGCGCCGGCCAGTCACCGGGGGGTGGGGGCGGGCCGTGCGTGGGCACCTCCGCCTGGAGCCAGGCGCGGAGCTCGGCGCGGAACGCCTCGTCCTGCTCGCTGTAGGTCAGGTCCATACCGCGCTCCTCCGGTTGTTCGTGGGCCGCTGGCTGTTCGTGCGTCTCCGGCTGTTCAGGACGCTGGCCCCTCGGCCGGCTGAGGGCTGCGGGGTGCTCAGGGCTGCTGGGTGAACAGCTCGCGCACGGCGGCCAGGTCGACCTTGCCCGAGGGCGTCCGGGGAAGAGCCTCGACGACTCGCAGCTGAGCCGGCAGCTCGTAGCGGGCCAGGACGCCTGCCGCCGCCGCCAGGAGGGCCTCGGCGGTCACCGTGACCCCGGGGCGCGGCTCGACGGCCGCCACCGGAACGGCACCCAGCCGGGCATCGGGACGGCCGACGACGGCGGCGCCGCGCACCCGCGGGTCGCGTTCCAGGGCGACGCGCACGTCGTCGGGCAGGATCTTGAACCCCCCGCGGATGATCGCCTGGTCGGCGCGGCCGAGGATCCACAGGAAGCCGTCGGCGTCGATCCGGGCGAGGTCGGTGGTCCGGGTCCAGCCGCTGTCGGCACCGAGCTGCGCCGCCCGAACCTCCAGCAGCCCCGGTTCGTCCGGTCCGCGGGGTGCGCCGGTGTCCGGGTCGACCACGCGCAGCGCGCAGCCGGCGTGGGCGCGCCCGACGCTGCCGCGCTTCGCGGCCCAGTACCGCTCGTGGTCGGCGAGGTTCCAGCCGGCGACGCCGCCGCCGAACTCGGTCGCCGCGTACGAGGTCAGCACCGGCACCCCGAACCTCGCCTGGAAGGCGTCGGCGTCCTCGGGCGACAGCGGCGCGGTACCCGAGATCACCGACCGCACGCCGGACAGGTCGGCGGGCTCGAGGTCGGCGTCGAGGACCATCCGCAGCGCCGCCGGGACCAGGCTGACGGTGGAGGGCCGATGCCGGCGCACGGCGTCCGCCCACTCCTCGACGCGGAAGCGTTCGAGCAGGCAGAACGAGCGGCCGTCGTTGACGCACTGCAGGATCCGGAACAGCCCGCCCAGGTGCACCAGCGGCGCGTTCACGACGACCACGCCACGGCGCAGCCGCAGGCCGGAGTCAGCGCCGCGCTCGTAGTGCCTGGCTCCGGCGAGCACGCGCCGGAAGGTCTCGTAGGTCAGCGGCACCCGCTTGGGCGGCCCGGTCGTCCCGCTGGTGAGCATCTCGACGGCGACCTCGGGGCGCGGCGTGCCGCCGTCCGGTGCGGGACGGCCGAGGTCGCCCCGTGCCGGTGGGCCGCCGTCCGGTGCCGGCCCGTCGCCGGTGACGATCAGGGCGCCGAGCGCGTCGCTGGCGAGCCGGCGCGCCGGCGGCGCGAACGCGGCCAGATCGGCCCGGTCGCCGGCGACCGTCGTGACGGCCAGGGAGTCGAGGTCGGCCCGGACCCGCTCGGCTCCGCGCCCCGGGTTGACGGCGACCACGCAGGCGCCGGCCCGGAGCAGGCCGAGAAGCAGGCCGAGCTGCGGTGGCCGGTTACGCAGCAGCAGGGCGACGCGTGCGCCCGGCCGCACCAGCGGTGCGACCGCGTCGGCGGACGCCGCCAGCTCGCCCCAGGTGTGCCAGTGGCGCTCGAACTCGACGGCCGGTGCCGACGGGTCGAGCGCGAGCACCTGCCCGATGCGTTCGCTGAGCGCGGGCAGCCCGCGCCTGGGCGACTGAGCCGTCCCGGGGCGGGTCAACGGCACTTCCATTCCGGCTGGCGCTTCTCCAGGAAGGCGCGGGGGCCCTCCTTGGCGTCCTCGGTGCGGACCACCCGTTCCCGGAACGTCTCGGCCATCACCTCGGCCTCGTACAGCGGAAGGTCGCGGCCGCGGCGGATGGCCAGGCGGGTGCCGCGCACGGCCAGCGGCGCGTTGCGGTTGACGGTGCGGGCGATCTCCCGGGCCCGCTCGAGCAGCCGGTCGTGCTCGACGACCTCGGAGACCAGCCCGAGGTCGTAGGCGCGCCGCGCGCCCATCCGCTCGTGCCGCCCCATCAGCGCCATCCGCATCGCGATGTTGGTCGGCAGGGCGCGGGCCAGCCGCACCACCTCACGGCCGGAGACCAGGCCGATGCTGACGTGCGGGTCGAAGAACTCGGCCCGGTCCGAGGCGATGACGATGTCGCCGGTGGTGACGAGGTCGAGCCCGGCGCCGCAGCACAGGCCGTTCACGGCGGTGAGGATCGGCTTGGTCATCGACCGGAACGGCGGCGTGCCCTCCTGCGGAGCCTCCCACTGCGGGAACGTCGACAGGTACGGCTCGTCGTAGACGACCCGCCCGTCGTCGGGGATCTCGCCGACGTCGGCGCCGGCGCAGAACGCCCGGCCGTTGCCGGTGACGAGCAGGATCCAGACCTGGTCGTCGGCCTCGGCGTCGGCGTAGGCCTGCCGCAGCTCCCGGACCATCGTCGGGCTCAGCGCGTTGAGCGCCTCGGGCCGGTCGAAGGTGATCGTGGCCACCCGTTCCTCGACCTGGTAACGGATCGTGTCGAATCCCATGCGCGAACAGCCTTTCGCTCTACCGGCCGGCGGACCGGGTGAACGCCTGCGCCCCGGTCACGGGGTGGCGGCCTCGTCGCCGACCGCCGCGCCGAGCCGGGCGGCGTGCCAGGACGTGGTGCCGAACCCGTTCTCGAGGACCCAGGCCCGCTTCAGGAAGTAGTGCGGGAGCATGTCCCAGGTGAAGCCCATGCCGCCGAGGATCTGCACGGCGGCCCGGCCGTTGGCGATGCCCGCCTCGCCGGCGAGTAGCTTCGCGGTGCTCGCGGCGCGGTCCGGGTCGCCGGCGCGTGGGTCGGCCGCGGTCGCGGCGGCGGCGTAGGTCGCCGACCGCGCGAGCTCCACCCGCACGTACATGTCGGCGAGCAGGTGTTTGACGGCCTGGAACGAGCCGATGGGAACGCCGAACTGCACCCGCTCGAGCGCGTGGTCGCGGGCGGTGTCGAGCGCGCCCTGGGCGACGCCGACCAGCTGCGCGGCGCTGAGGATCTCGCCCGCGCGCCGCAGCCGCCGCGCGTCCGCCGCCCCGCCGACCACCTGGCCCGCGGGGACGTGCGGGAACACGGTGACGGGCGTCAGCGGGTCGAGCGGCGCGCCGTCCAGCGGCGGCGGCAGGTCGGCGCGTGGGCACACCTCCAGCCGGTCGTCGCGCAGCAGCAGGAGCACGTCGCACTCGTCGGCGTGCTCGACGACCAGCGGGCCGCCCGTCCCGCCGGTCCCGCCCGTCCCGCTCGTCCCGTCGGCCAGCTCGACGCCGGCCACCCGGACCCTCCCGTCGGCGGCGCCGGGGACGAACGGCGCGGCGAGGGTCGACCACAGCACCGGCCCGCCGGCGAGATGCTCGCCGAACTGCTCGAACGCGAGGGCGGCCGCGACGACGCCGATCCCGCCACCGTCCGCGTCGCCGAGGACGCCCAGCACACCGAGCTCGGCGAGCGCCGGCCACAGGCCGGGCGCGAGGGGCTTTCCGGCCCGGTCCGCGATGCCGGTGAATCCGAACCTGTCCGCGCAGAACGCCCGGACGGCGCCGCGCATCGCCAGCTGGTCCTCGTCCAGGCGGAACTGCATGGGACGTCACCCCTACCGTCAACAGCTGGAAACATCTAGATATCAGAGCGTGGACGGGTGTCGCCGGTCGGGGCCGGTCGCGGGGGGCCGGCGTGGGTCGGCGTGGGTCGGCCGCGGGAGGTCGAGGAGCTCGAACATGTTGGTCGACATGATCCGCTCGATGTCGTCGAGGGCGAGGCCCGCGAGCTGCTCGGTGAAGGAGAGGGGCTCGGCCAGGCCTTCGGGGTGGGGGTAGTCGGAGCCGAAACAGACCCGGTCGGGGCCCATGAGGGAGATGAGGTCCGCCAGTGAATCCTCCCAGAAGGGGTTGATCCAGATGTTGCGCCGGAGGATTTCGAGGGGATGGGTGGGAAACTCGCCGGGCATTTTCTTCCAGGCGAGCTCGAGGTTGCGGGCGAGGACGCCGACCCAGCTGCCGCCGTTCTCGACGCTGATGAGCCGCACTCGGGGAAAACGGTCGAGCATGCCGTGGCAGATGGCGGAGGCGAGGGTGTCCTGGATGGTGCGCCCGCCGTCGGTGACGTGCGCGAAGGTCCTCGGGCGGAAGGCGACGTACTCTCCGCCGCCGCCCTCCCAGGTGTTGAGGTAGTCCTGGTAGCCGCTGTCGGAGGCGTGCAGGGCGACCAGGACGCCGGCCTCCTGGACGCGGGCCCAGAACGGGTCGAACTCGGGGAGGAAGGGCGAGCGTGGGCCGCGCAGGCCGGCGACGGGGGCGGGGCGCACGAGGATGGCGCGGGCGCCGCGCCGCAGGACCCGGTCGAGCTCGGCGATGCCCCCGGCGACGTCGCAGGGCGAGACGATCGGTGTGGTGAGGATCCGGTCGGAGCGGTTGTAGGTCCAGTCGTCGTGCAGCCAGTCGTTGAAGGCGCGGATGGCGACCTGGGTCAGCGCCGGGTCGTCGCGTAACCGTTCCTCGACGAGGCTGGCGAGGGTCGGGAACAGCAGGCAGGCGTGCACACCCTGCTCGTCGAGGAGCTCCAGGCGGGCCTTCGGCTCCCGGAAGGCGGGAATGCTGCGCATCGGTTTCCCGGTGAGCTCGCGCAGCGACTTCCCCTGCGGGTTGTCGCCTGAGTAGAAGGCCATGTGGGCGCCGGGGCGGGCCACGACCTCGAAGGTCGGGTTCGGGATGAACTCGGTGAGCAGGTTGCGGACGACCAGCTTCTTCCGGCCGTTCAGCTCGACGAAGCGGAACAGGTCCCGGTGCCGCGCCGGGAGGTGCCGGGTGAACGCGTCCTGCGTCTCGTAGAGGTGGTGGTCGGCGTCGAACACCGGGAAGCCGAGCGTCGGGGCCATGATCTGCGCCTGTCAATCTCCGCGGGGACCGGGAACCGGGGACGAGGACTGGGGACCGGGGACGAGGAGCGGGGCGTCGGCGGCGTCGCGGTGCGTCGCCGACGGCTCGGGTGGGTGTTGGAAATATCTAGATATTCAAGGTACGGTCGGGCGGCCGGGCGACGCAACCTGGGCAGTGGGGCGGCAGGGGCCGCCGGTCCGGCCCGGAACCGTGCGAGGAGAGCGTTCGTGAGCGAGAGCTTCATCGAGTACGAGGCGTCCGGGCGGATCGCGACGATCACCCTCAACCGGCCGCGGGCGGCGAACGCGCAGACGCTCGAACTGCTCGACGAGCTCGACGGGGCCTGGCGGCGGGCGGCCGAGGACCCGGACGTCCGAGTGATCATCCTGCAGGCCAACGGCCGGCACTTCTCCGCCGGGCACGACATCAAGGGCGTCGGCACCGACGCCGGCAGCGGCGACGGCGCGAGCAACAGCAACGGCGCCGCTAATGGCGCAGGCAGCGGCAGCAGCAACGGCAGTGGCGAGGACGGCCGGAGGCCGGGCTGGACCCTCGCCGGGATCTACGAGATCGAGGCGAAACGGTTCCTCGAGTACTCGCTGCGCTGGCGCAACGTGCCGAAGCCGTCCATCGCCGCGGTGCAGGGCGTGTGCATCTCCGGCGGCCTGATGCTGTGCTGGCCGTGCGACCTGATCATCGCCGCGGACAACGCGGTCTTCTCGGATCCGGTGGTCAACATGGGCATCGGCGGGGTCGAGTACCACGGCCACACCTGGGAGTGGGGCGCCCGCAAGGCCAAGGAACTGCTGTTCACCGGCCGCGGGATGGACGCCCACGAGGCCGAGCGGGTCGGGATGGTCAACCGGGTGGTGCCGCTCGACGAGCTGCGCCCGGCCACCCGGGAGCTGGCCGAGCAGATCGCCCTGATGCACCCGTTCGCGCTGCGGCAGGCGAAGCGGGCGGTCAACCAGACCCTCGACGTGCAGGGCTTCTACGCGGCCGTGCAGTCCGTGTTCGACATCCACCAGACCGGCCACGGCCACGCGCTCAGCGAGTCCGGGCTGCCGTTCCTCCTGCTCCTGGACGGCATGAAGGACCGGATCGGGAAGTAGCGGCCGTGACGGAAGGCGAGCGGGCCCAACGGTACGACGTCATCGTGGTGGGCGCGGGGTTCTCCGGGCTGTACGCGCTGCACCGGCTCCGCGGGCAGGGGCTTCGGGTGCGGGTCCTCGAGGCCGCGGACGGGGTCGGCGGGACCTGGCTGTTCAACCGCTACCCGGGCGCCCGCTGCGACATCGAGAGCGTCGAGTACTCCTACAGCTTCTCCGACCAGCTCCAGCAGGAGTGGAGCTGGACCGAGCTCCTCCCCGGGCAGGCGGAGATCGAGGCCTACCTGAACTTCGTCGCAGACCGGCTCGACCTGCGCCGCGACATCCAGTTCGACACCCGGGTCGCCGCGATGACATTCGACGAGGACGACGCGTCGTGGCTGGTGGAGACGGCGGAGGGCGAGCTGTTCGCCGCCCCCTTCGTCGTCGCCGCCACCGGCATCCTCTCGGCGCCGCTCGACCCCGGTATCCCGGGGCTCGACACCTTCGACGGCACCGTGCTGTTCAGCAACCGGTACCCGCGGGAGGGCTTCGACTTCACCGGGAAGCGGGTGGCCGTCGTCGGCACCGGCTCGACCGGTGTGCAGGCCATCCCGGTGGTCGCAGAGCAGGCCGCCCACCTGTACGTGTTCCAGCGGTCGGCCGCCTACACGCTGCCCTCGCCCGCGCGCGCCTACGAGCCGGGTGAGTTCGAGGGCCTCAGGGCCCGGTACGACGAGATCCGGGCGGCGCAGCGGGCGGCGCACGTGGGGGCCGCCCGGACCAGCGCGTTCTCGGTGCTGGTCGACATGGCGTGCTTCCCGGCCCTGCGGACGGCGTCGCGGGAGGAGCAGCTGCGCGCCGTCGAGGAACGCGGCGTCCTCGGCGCGCTCTACTGGAGCGACGTCCTCGTGGACCCCGAGGCCGGCCGGCTGGCGACGGCGCTGTACGGCGAGGCGGTCGCGCGCATCGTGCGGGACCCGCGGACCGCGGCGTCGCTGGTGCCGACGTACCCGTTCGGCTGCAAGCGGCCGATCATCGACGTGGGCTACCACGAGACGTTCAACCGCGCCAACGTGACGCTGGTCGACCTCCGCGCCGGCCCGGTCCAGGAGATCACCTCCTCCGGCATCCGCACCGGGCAGGGCTCCTACGACGTCGACGTCATCCTGTTCGCGACCGGTTTCGACGCGCTCACCGGCGCGCTGTCGCGTATCGACGTCCGTGGCCGGGGCGGTGCGCTGCTGCGCGACCTCTGGCGGGACGAGGGCCCCGTCTCCTACCTCGGCCTGCAGGTGGCCGGGTTCCCGAACCTGTTCATGATCCAGGGGCCGGGCAGCCCGTCGGCCGCCTCGAACTTCCTCGCCGCCATGGAGCACCACGTCGAGTGGATCGCGAACTGTGTCGCGTACCTGCGTGACGGCGGCGGCCGCACGATCGAGGCGCTGCCCTCGGCGCAGGCCGAGTGGATCGACGAGGTCCTCTCGTTCGTCACCGGCAGCGTGCTGGTCCACCCGGACTGCAACTCCTGGTGGAACGGCGCCAACGTGCCCGGCAGGAAGCGCATGTACACCACGTACGTGGGCGGCCTTCCCGAGTACCGGCGGCGCTGTGACGAGATCGCGGCCGGCGACGGCACCGGCGTCAGATACACCGGCTTCAAGCTCTCCTAGGGGGATCCGGTGCCCTTCGCCGAGCTCGGCGACGTCCGGCTGTTCTACACCGACGAGGGGAGCGGCGACCGACCGCTGCTGCTCGTCCACGGCTACACCGCCGACTCCCACGACTGGAGCTGGCAGCTCCCGCACCTCGTCGCCGACCACCGGGTGATCGCGGTCGACCTGCGCGGCCACGGCTGGTCCAGCGCGCCGGCCGAGGGCTACACGACGGCGCAGTTCGCCGCCGACCTGGCCGGGCTGCTCGACCACCTGGAGATCGAACGGGTCGTCGGGATCGGGCACTCGATGGGAGGCAGCGTGGTCAGCGCGCTGGCCGTCGAGTACCCGGACCGGGTCGACGCCGTCGTCGCCGTCGATCCCGCCTACCTGCTCCCGGACGAGACGGCCGGCGCGATCGGGCCGATGCTCGACCTGCTCGCCGACACCGACCCGGTGCCGTTCGTCCAGCAGCTGGTGGGCGGCATGGACTCGCCGGCGCGGCTGCCGGCCCTGCGGACCTGGCAGGTGCGCCGGATCGCCGGGATGGCCGGCCACGTGCTGCGGCAGTCGCTGGAGGCGCAGGCGACCGGGATGGCCCTGCACTCGCGCAGCGAGCCGTATCTGCGCCGGCGGCGCTGCCCGGTGCTGACCTTCTACGCCGACCCGGCGCGGGCCGCGGTCGAGCGGGCCGTCTTCACCGACCCCCGATCGCGCGTGGTGACCTGGGAGGGTGCCGGCCACTGGCTGCACCAGGAACGCCCGGCCGAGTTCAACACGCTTGTCGCCGGCTGGCTCGCGTCGATCGCCTAGTGCAGCGTTCGTTAAAGGTAGTAAACAAACCGGCGGCGGGGCCTGCGGGTGGGTGGAGCCGGACGTCCCCAGATCCAGGGTTTCGCGTGGGCGTTGAGCTGGGCGGTGGCGATCCGGGTGGCCTGGTCGATCTCACCGGGGTCGGCGAACATCCGGAGAAACCGCTGGTAGTAGACGACGGCAGGTACTACGTGTCGTTCGTCGTCGACATCGACGACGTCCCCTACCCGGCGACAGGCGCCGAGATCGGCATCGACCTCGGGGTGGACCGGCTCGCGACCCTGTCGACGGGACAGATCGTCGCGAACCCGCGTCCTCTGCGGTCGCGTCAGCGCAGGCTCGCCCGCGCACAGCGGGCACTGGCCCGCAAGCGGAAGGGTTCGGCGAACCGGCGCAAGGCGGTCCGCCGGGTCGCGGTCGAGCATCGGAAGGTACGGGAAACCCGCCGGGATCATCATCACAAGCTCGCTGCTCGGCTGGTCCGTGACAACCAAGCGGTCTATGTCGAGGATCTGGCGGTAGTCGGGCTGGCCCGTACGCGGCTGGCCCGGTCGGTGCACGACGCGGGCTGGTCGATGATGGTCGGTCTGCTCGAGGAGAAAGCGGTCCGGCGTGGCCGGGTCGTGGTGAGGGTGGGCCGGTTCTTCCCGTCGTCGCGGATCTGCTCGGCCTGCTGCCACCGGGACGGCCCGAAGCCTCTCAAGGTCCGGACGTGGATCTGTCCCGGGTGCGGTGTCAGCCACGACCGGAACCTCAACGCCGCGCGGAACATCCTCGTCGAGGGTCAGCGCATGGTCGCCGCCGGGCGGAAAGGCGTGGCTGCTGGCAGCGCAGACGTCTCCGTCGTGGTCACCGAGGTCACCCCCGGCTACTGGGCCTGGGGCTGCCTCCTGCACGCCGGCCGCGGCGCCGAGTGCTTCTCGAGCCGCGAGAGCGCTGAGTGGGATACCTACTGCTCCGGACATGACCACCCCGACTGGGCCCGGGGCTCGGGCCCGTGTCCGGTGGGCGATGGCCGGGTGGGCATGCTGGGGCTACGCGCCCCGGTAGGCATCTGGGGCAGCGAGCTGGTGCAGGACCCGCCGGGCCGCCTCGGCGTCGCCGTGGAGGCGGCTACCCGCACACCTGGTGAGATCCGCGGCGGGCTCAGCGATAGGTAGATAGATTAGAAACGCGGCGACGATCCCGGGGTAAATCGCCCCCGGGTAGTGGCGGTCTATCCTGCGAGATTGGCGCCGTCGAACGTCCTCACTCTACGGCCAGCCTATGGCGTCAGAAATGCCTGACGCGATCTCCGGAGCCCAACCCTTCAGACCATTCGCGTCACACGCCGGGCCGATGCCCGGAGGGTCCTGCCGGGCGCGCTTCCTCGCGGCGCGTTTCGGCGGGCGGGACCGCCAGCCCTCCAGCGCGATCCGCGCCAGCCGATGCAGTTCCTCGTCGTCGACGAACCAGCCGCGCAGCCCGTCCTGCCGTACTCGTTCACGGAACGCCTGTTGACGACCGTCGATCGACTCGGTCTCGAGGGTTCTGACGAACACGATCCGGTCGAGGCCGGCCTTCTGCGCGGCGGCGTACTCCAGCTCGAGGTAGGACCGGGACGGCAGGTCGACGACCTGGGAGCCGTACTCACGGCCGATGAGCCCCAGGTATACGTCGCACGCGCCGACCTGCCGGCAGCGCTCCTCGGCCGGAGGGTCTTCGTGCCCGGTCGAGCCCGAAGGAGCGGCCACTCGGCAACCCGAATCGCGCACCGCGGCGTACGCGGCGGCGGCGAACGATCGCGGCCGGGGCGACAGCTCAAGTTCCTCCGCGCAGCTCACGAACACGACCGGGGAGACCCTGCCCATGATCATCATCATAGTGTGGAGGCGGCGAAATGGGGGAGCGTGTCGCGCGGCCGACGTACAGCCGACCGTCGTCCGCGGGGGCGCCGCGCCCGGGATCGGCGGGAGCACGCGGCGGAATCGGCCAGAACCGGCCGATTTTCCCATCGGCCAGCAGGAGGACGGAAGAGTCCATCCAGGGGCCCTCTCCGTTCCTGATTCCAGCCATCTTGGACAGCACCCAGCAGCGCTGCTCGACCGCGACCCCGTAACGCTGTCCGGCCGGATCACGGTAGATCTCGCCATGCTGGAGCCGCGTCGCCCTTTGCGCCCGAACGAACGTTTCGACCCCCAACTCGGCCAGGTGCGTCACGGCCTCTGCTGCCAGCACCTGCACGTGGATCCGTCCGTGCTGCTTTCGCTCCTGGGCTTGCCGTGCGCTGGCGCCACGGCGTGCATGTCCGCTTGGGATCGAGCTGCGTTGATCGCGTCTTCAAGGCTCACGGCATGAAGGTACAAATGACCATCGACGTCGACCGGGCAGACGCTGGAATCGTGGGAGCGGATGAGTGCGGACGGACCGGGGAGCCCACGTCGTGAGCGAAGGGCGGCACCGGCGGGGTGAGCCATGTCATGTCACGTCCACCGTCGCGCCAGCGGTGCCCGCGGCCGGAGGCGTTGCCCCGGTGCCAGCTCCAGATCCAGATCCAGGTCCGCTCCGGCGCGTGGCGGAACCGTTGCTTCCCGCGCTGGAACGCTGACGCGCCGTGGCCCGGAGTGGGTCATGATGGGCAGATGAGCGTGTGTCGCCCCCCGCGCCCCCGTATCGATGGCCACCGCGTCCTGGTCGATCAGAATGCGTACCTGCTGGCCGCGACCGGCGCAGTGGCCAAGGTGGACCCGAACCGCCTCGACGACGCCGGGCTCCTGGCCTACGCGCAGGTGTGCGCCACCATCTCCCTGGTCGGCGTCACCGACGACCTGCCGGACCAGGTGGCCCACGCGATCAGGTAGGCGCGGCTACGCCGCCGAGCGACCGGGTCCGGCGCGGCGCCATCTGGCCGCATCGCCACGACCTCGCCCTCCAGTACGCGGCGCCGCCGGCGCCGGGCTGTTGACCGGCCAGCTCGTCACAGCGGCGGTCCCGAGCAGTTCGTCCAGTTCGGCCCGCAGCCCGCGGGTGGCCGCGACGGCCGGGCCGAGCTTGAGCAGCGTCCAACTCTGCGGCTCGCCGTCGACGCGCGCGTGCCCTTGGCCAGCGACTCGGCGACGTGCTCCGCGGCCTGCCGCCAGATCGAGCAGCGCAGGAAGAGTGCCTCTCCGTCCTTCCACTCGTTCGTGGTGCGGTCGAGCGTGCGCGGGGTGGACGCGACCGTGAAGCTCGCGACCGCGGCGCCGTTCGGCGTGAACTTCAGATCGGGGTCGCTGGTCAGATTCCCAACAACAGTGATCACGGTGTCTCCGGCCATGTGGATCTTCTTCTGGGGTGGGGGAACAGGAAGTCAGCAACGCCGGGGCTACGCCCAGGTGCTGAAAGATCGGGTTTGTGGCACCTCTGTGCCGCGGGTATCCGCGCAGGTCACAGGACTTTCACAACGGGACGTGTGGACACCCACGTAGGCCCGTCGGGGTGGCAGGATCGCCGCACGAACTCCTCGGCGTGCCGGCGAGATCGACCCCGCCTTGCCCGACGTTCTTCCGGAAAGGACGCCTCTGCCGTGCCTGAACAGACTCCCCGTCGCAGCATTGAGTCCTGGGCAAGCGAGCTGCCTGGCAGCTTTGTGGAATGCCGCACCATGGGTCACCGCTGGCAGCCCCACACCGCGACCTGGGACCGCGAAGCGCGCGCCTATCACGTCATCCACGCCTGCGATCGCTGCGACACCCACCGCAAGGCCTGGTGGACCCGCAACGGCGCGGTCACCTCCGCCGGCTACGACTACCCCGAGGGCTACCTCACCCGCGACGTCGGCTACATCGGCGCTGACGGCCGCGGCGTCCTGCGCACCGAGTACCTCGCCCGGATGTTCGACGCCACGCCGGGGAGCGCTGGCAACGGGGGTCGTCCCGCTTCCTGATCGGGGCCCGAGCCGCTGGTCGACGTTGCCCTTCACGCCGCCTCCTCGCGGATCACGGCTACATGCCACTGGACGGTGCGCGAGCTGGTGTCCAGCCGCCTGGCGACCTCCCGGGCCGAGAGTTTCCGGCCGTGCAGGAGCTGGATCGCGGCCTGCCGCTCAGCGATGGTCATGTGCTCGGGCGGCTCGCCAGCGACAGCCCGCTCGACGGCGATCTCGTCGACGTCGCTCGCGCCACGCCAGCAGCTCAGGCAGTACACGGTCCCGTTGACCCGCGTGCGCAGCTCGTGCCCGTCGTGCTCCGCGAGGAGCTCCTCGCGGGCCAGACGTCGCGTGTGCCTTTCCCGCAGCCGCTGGCACTCGCGGCAACGCCTCGATCCCTGAGCATCGGCGTAGCCGTGTTCGGCATAGGCATGGTCGCGGCGGCAGTGGCTGCGAGGGGAGTCGTCGAGCGCCTTCCAGGTGCGCCGGTACTTGATCTTGACGATTGCGGCGACCGACACTCCGTACTGCGCGGCGAGGTCGTCGTTGCGCGCGCCCGCGGCGATCTGCTCCAGGATCTCCACCACCTGGGCGGGAGTGAGCTTGGCGGCGGGGCGGCTCATGACGCCTTCAGGGCGGCGAGGATCTCGGCCGGAGTCAGCATCCGGAATGTGCAGGCATCGACCTCGTCGTCGTCGACCTGGTCGGGCGCGCGGGCAATGAGCGCGAACCGGTCCCGGGTCGACAGAGTGGGCACCGGAGCATCGACGTGGGTGCAGGTGCCGTTGCCGTACTGGTCGAGTCCTGACCCGCGCCGCCTACCCGACGGACGTCTCCCTCGGCCGATTCCCGGGCGGTGGTTCCCTGGGGGCGGCGACCGGCCGGACCCGGGCACGCGACGCGGCGAGAGCGGCGGGCAGGAGCATCGTCAGGATGGCGGCGGTGGCCGAGGCCTCGTAGACGTCCGCGACAACGAACTCGCGTCCCCCTCTCTCGACGGTGCCCTCGGGGGCGTTGACGAGGTCGGCGAGATAAAGGACCGGGATGAGCGCCCAGATGGCGCACGGCCACAGCCGGTGCCCGAGCTTGGCCGTCGCCGGGGAGAAGCGATCCGCCACGAGCGCGAACAGCTGGAAGATCACCCAGCCGCTGAGCAGCCAGCCGAGGAAGTTCGACAGGGGAACCCCCATGAATCCGCTCGGGTCCCGATAGGTGTACAGGTCGCGCACGGTCGACCCGATCGCGTCGTAGCCGAAGTCCCAGCCCGCGAGGATGAACGCGGCTACCAGGGGCGTGACGACGCGGTCCGCGCGGGACCCTGGCTGCGGAGCGGCCGGGGCGGCCGGGGCGGCCGGGGTGATGAGTCTCGCGAGAGTCCAGGCGAACCACCCGTAGGTCACGTAGGTCATCGGGACGACTACGGGCACGTCCAGGAGCCGCGGACCCTCGGTGTGGTGTACGTAGTGGCCGAAGGGAAAGCCGCTGGCGATGCTGGTGGCCTCGAACGCGAAGGCCACCAGGTAGCTGGTCGCGAAGTAGGTGACGAAGCCTCGCCAGCCGATCGAGAGCGACGCGTGGACGACCGTGAATCCCAGCAGGGCGCCCAGTTGCAGGCCCTCCAGGGTGGTGGCGGGCCGCGTGATCGTCGGCAACCGCGCGACCACCGAGAAGACCAGCCAGAGGCCCGCGAAAACCCAGCAGAGTACGTAGCGGGCCATGCCCTGACCTACTTCGGGGCGAAGCGCTGGCCGCCGTCGAGGCGGATGGTGGAGCCGTTGAGCATGGGATTCTCGATGATGCCCAGGGCGAGGCGCGCGTACTCCTCGGGCCGCCCCATCCGCTTGGGGAACGCGGCGTCCTTGGTGAGGACCTTCTCGTACTCCTCCGGGATGCCTCGGGTCAGGCCGGTCTGGAACAGACTCGGTGCGATGGCGTTTACCCGGATCCCGAGAGAACCGAGCTCACGGGCCATCGTCAGGCTCATCGCGGCCACCCCGCCCTTCGCCGCGGTGTAGGCGATCTGTCCGATCTGCCCCTCGAACGCGGCGATCGACGCGGTGTTGATGATCACGCCTCGTTCGCCGTCGGCGTTCGGCGCGTTGCGGCTCATGTGCCACGCGGCGAGGCGGGCCACGTTGAACGTGCCCGTCAGGTTGAGATCGATGATGCCCTGGAACGTCTCTATCGACAGCGGGCCGTCCTTGCTCAGCGTGCGCCCGGGAGTCGCCCCGCCGGCGGTGTTCACGACGACGTCGATCCCCTCCAGCGCGGCCACCGCGGTCTCGATGACGCCTTCCATCCCCGCGAAGTCGGTGACGTCACAGGCGTGGAAGCTGCCCTTGAGACCTTCGGCCACCGTCGCGCCGTCGCTGCTGTCCCGGTCCAGGATCGCCACCCGCCCACCGCGAGTCGCGATCAGCTCGGCCGTCGCCCTGGCCATCCCGGACGCGCCGCCCACGACGACCGCCCGCAACCCCTTCGGTTCCACGCTGTCCCTCTTCTGCGCGTCGGGAATGATCCGACCGCAGCCTAACCTAAATCTCTATATATATGCCACGGGTTGGCGGTCGCAGTCGCACGCCCGAGGTTCTCGCCCGCTGGCGCGCCCTCTCGCTGATCGGACGCGCGATGTCATGCTATATCTCTATACATTTTGAGAGTTGCGAGCTACCATCGCCGCGATACACCGACAAGGCGGAGTGGCGGGACACATGACGTCGACCTACTCGACCATCCGGTACGAGACAGGGCCCGACCGAGTCGCGACGATCACCCTGGACCGGCCCGAGGCGCTGAACGCCTTCGACCGGCGGATGTGCGGGGAGATCCGCGACGTCTGGCAACGGGTGAAACTGAACCCGGAGGTGCACGCGGTGGTGCTGCGGGCGGCCGGGGACCGGGCGTTCTGCGCCGGGCTGGACGTGAAGAAGCCGTTCGGCCAGCCCGAGGACGTGTGGAACCACGAGGACCCGGGCGAGCTGCTCAGCCCGAAGTGGCAGAAGTGCTGGAAGCCCGTGGTGTGCGCGGTTCAGGGCATCTGCACCGCCGGTGCGTTCTACTTCCTGAACGAGGCCGATGTGGTGATCTGCTCGTCGGACGCCACGTTCTTCGACTCGCATGTCACCTACGGTCGGGTGTGCGCGGTGGAACCGATCGGGCTGATGCGGAAGATCGGGCTGGGGGAGACGCTGCGGATCGCGTTGTCGGGCAATGACGAGCGGGTCTCGGCCCAGACCGCGCTGCGCATCGGCCTGGTGACCGAGGTCGTGGACCGCGCGCGGCTCTGGGAGCGTGCCCACGAGATCGCGGCGGGGATCGCGCGCAAGCCGTCGGCCGCCACGCAGGGAACCGTGCGCGCCATCTGGGAGTCGCTGGACCGGCCGTACCGCGCGGCGATGGAACAGTCGCTCATCTACACCCGGCTCGGCAACCCGATCGGGATGGCCGAGGCGGAGGCGGATGCCGAGGAGCCGCCCGCGGGCGGCACGGGCAGGACGGGCAGGACGGGCGGGACGCCGGACGGGAATCCGACAGCCGGGCGGTCGTGGAGACTGCGGTGACCGACCTGACCCCGGCCCCGCCCTGGACGTTCGGCGTCGAGCCGCTCCCGGAGACCGTCGAGGCCGCGGACCGATTACGGCAGGTCATCGGTCTACTGCTCGCGCTCGAGCATCCCGACCCGGAGGTGGACGCCCTGCTCGCCGCCCTCGACGTGGCGCAGCGGCTGCTGGGCCGGCGCGTCCCGGCCGACCCGGCGCCCCGCGTGGGCACGGCGGCGGACGGCGACGGCCGCGTCTACCTGGACCACTCCCGCCACATCGGCGCGTTCAATCCCTGCTTCCCCGGTTACGAGATCGCCGTCGACGGCGACCGTGCCGAGGGCACGGTCAACTTCCCGATCGCCTACGAGGGCCCGCCGGGCCTGGTCCACGGCGGTTTCCTCGCGCTGTTCTTCGACGCGGTGATCCAGCACCACAACTGCGACCTCGGCCTGGCCGGGAAGACGGCGGGGCTCGCGCTGCGTTACCGACGGCCCGTCCCGCTGCGCACCGATCTGCGCTTCGTGCTGGCCCGGTCGGCCGCCGGGCCGCGGATCAGGACCACCGGCCGGCTGCTGGCCGGTGACCCCGCCGGTAACCCCGCTGGTGACGTCGTGCTGTGTGAGGCGGAGCTGGACGCGGTCAAGGGCGACCAGGCTCGGCTGCCAGACGTCTCACCGCGCAGGGCGCAGCCGTGATCGCCACGACCATCGAGGCGGGGGACGGGCTGCCGCTGACCGTCCCGGCACTGCTGCGCCGGCAGGCCGACCGGTACGGCCCGCGGGTCCTGCTCGCCTGCGACGAGGACGTGCTCACCTACGCCGACGCCGACCGGCGGTCGCGGGCGCTCGCCCGCGGCCTGCTGGCGGTGGGTGCCGGCCGTGGCACGCACATCGGGCTCCTGCACCCGAACGGGAGCGAGTTCGTCGTCGCCTGGCTCGCCGCCGCGCGGATCGGCGCGGTGAGCGTGCCGCTGAGCACCTTCTCCACCAGCACCGAGCTGCGGACCCTGCTGCGCAACGCCGACATCGGGGTGCTGCTGAGCGCGCGTTCCCACCGCTCCCACGATTACGTCGCGGCGCTGCGGGACGCCGTCCCCGAGTTCGGCGAGGCCGCGGCACCACCCCTGCTCGCCCCGTCCATGCCGGTGCTTCGGCACGTCTTCGTCGGCTCGACGGCGGATGCCGAGCCCGGGATGGCAACCGACGGAGGGGGCGGCGCCGGTCCCGCCTGGGAGGTGCACGCCCTGCTGACCCGGGGCGCCGAGGTGGGCGAGGACGTCGCCCGCGCCGCCGAGGACGCGGTGCACGCGAGTGACCGGCTCGTGATCGTGCATACGTCGGGGTCGACGAGCGTGCCGAAGGGTGTGATCCACACCCATGGCGCGCTGATCCGCCACCTCGCGAACCTGAACGAGATCCGCCGTTACACCGCCGACGACGTGCTGTTCTCGAACTCGCCGTTCTTCTGGATCGGGGGGTTCGCCTACGCGCTGCTCGGCACGCTGCTGGCCGGTGGCCGGCTGGTGTGCTCCAATGCGCCGAGCGCCGCCGGTGTGCTCGACGTGCTCGAGCGTGAGCGCCCGACGATGGTCAACGGCTACGCGCAGTCGGTGGCGCGCCTGCCAGCCGACCCGACGTTCGCCCGCCGTGACCTCTCGTCGATCCGGCGCGGGAACCTGTACGCGATCATGCCGGGCGACGTCCGGCCGGCCGACCCGCAGCTGCGCCACCAGATGCTCGGCATGACCGAGACCGGCAGCGTGTGCCTGGTCAGCGAGGACGAGGACGACCAGCCCGAACACCGGCGCGGCTCGTTCGGACGTCCGGCGCCGGGTTTCGAGGCCCGGATCGTCGATCCCGAGGACGGGCGGGTGCTCGGCGCGGGCGAGGTGGGGGAGCTGTGGCTGCGGGGCCCGTTCCTGATGGAGGGCTACTACGGGCGGGAACGCCACGAGGCGTTCGACGCCGACGGCTGGTACCACTCCGGTGACCTGTTCATCGTCGACGACGAGGGGTTCTTCTACTTCAAGGGCCGGGGTGGCGACGTCATCAAGACGGCCGGCGCCAACGTCTCGCCGCTCGAGGTCGAGGCCGCCATCCGGGACGTCGCCGAGCTGACCGCGCACGTCGTCGGCCTGCCGGACGCGGCCCGCGGCGAGATCGTCGCCGCGGCGGTCCGGGTGCCCCCCGGGCGGACCGTCGACCCCGACGGGCTGCGCCGCCAGCTGGCCGAACGCCTGTCCGCGTACAAGGTCCCCCGGCGCATCGTGCCGATCGCCGACGACGAGGTGCCGACGATGTCCAGCGGCAAGATCGACAGGACCGCGCTCAAGGAGTTGCTCCGTGCCGCCGGATGAGACCCCGCCCGACCCCGCGCTGTCTGAGGAGGCGGTGCTGCCTGATGTGTCGGTGCTGCCGGGCCAGCTGACCATCCCGGCGCTGCTCGCGACCCGGCGGCGCCTCGACGGCGCGGTCCAGGCGTTCGTCAGCGACGACGAGGAGATCACCTTCGCCGAGCTCGACGACGCGAGCCGGACCCTGGCCGGGCGGCTGGTCGGCGCCGGCGTCACCAAAGGCAGCAGGGTCGGGCTGGTGATGCCGAACGGCATCGGGTGGGCGACCGCCGCGCTGGCGGTGATGCGCGTCGGTGCCGTGCTCGTCCCGCTGAGTACCCTGCTGCGGCCGCCGGAGCTGCTCGCCCAGCTTCGCGCCGCCGCCGTCACCCAGCTGGTCGTGGTGCCGCGGCTGCGCGGCCGCGACTATCTCGACGAACTGGCGTCGGCGGCCCCCGGGCTGACCGAGCATTCCCGGCGCGGCCGCCCGCACCCGGATCTCCCGTCACTGCGCTGGATCTGGACCTCGGACGAGTGGGCCTCGGACGAGCTGCCCGCCGGCGCCGCACCGGCGCCGCTCGTCGAGGCGCTGGTGGTGGCGCGCGGCGGGGCCGGCCGCCCGGCCGACGACCTGGCCGTGCTGTTCACCTCGGGCAGCCGCGGCACCCCGAAGGGCGTTCTCCACACCCATGGCAACGGGCTGCGGGCCGTCGCGTCCAGCCTGGACAGCCGCCGCATCGGGCGGGGCGAACGGCTCTACATCCCGATGCCGTTCTTCTGGACCGGCGGGTTCGGTGGCGGACTGCTCTCGGCGCTCGTCGCCGGCGCCACCCTGCTCACCGAGGCCGTGCCGGAACCGGCCCGCACGCTGCGGTTCCTGGAGCGCGAACGCGTGACGCTGTTCCGCGGCTGGCCCGACCAGGCGGCACGGCTCGCCGCGCATCCGGCGTTCGCCACCACCGACCTGTCGACACTGCGGCCCGCGAGCCTCGGCGCGGTGCTGCCGCCGGCGGCGCGGCCGGGGCCGGGCGCCCGGGCGAACCTGTTCGGTATGACCGAGACCTTCGGGCCGTACTGCGGTTCGCGGCTCGACACGGACCTGCCCGCCGGCAAGCACGGCAGCTGCGGCCGGCCGTTCCCCGGTGTCGAGGTGCGGATCGCCGACCCGGCGACCGGAACCGTCCTCCCGCCCGGTACCGAGGGCGAGATCCGGCTGCGTGGGCCGAACGTCATGCGCGGCATCGCCGGCCGGCACCGCGCGGACGTGTTCGACGCCGACGGGTTCTATCCCACCGCGGACCGCGGCCTGCTCGACGCCGACGGTTACCTCTGGTATCGGGGCCGCCTCGACGACATGTTCAAAGTCCGGGGCGCGACGGTCTACCCGATGGAGGTCGAGGCGGCGCTGCGTGCGCTGCCCGGCGTCACCGACGCCTACGTCACCGACGTCACTGCCGCCCACGTCACCGCCGCCCAAGTCACGGACGTCTCCACCGGACCGGGAGCCGCGGGCGCCGCCGGCGCCGTGGGGGCGCGGGAGGTCGCGGCGGTGGTCGTCGCCAGCTCGCTCGACGGCCCGGACGAGCTGGCCGAGCAGGCCCGGGCCAACCTGAGCAGCTTCAAGATCCCGACCCGCTGGCTGATCGTCCGCGACCCCCACCGGGTGCCGCGGCTGGCCAGCGGAAAGGTCGACATCGACGCGCTCCGCCGCCTCCTCGTCGAGGAGGGCACCGCGGGTTCCCTGAAGGCGAGGTCAAGGTGAAGGCCATCGACTGCCTGGTCAACGTGGACATGGGGGACAGCGCGCCGCCCGACTGGATGATCCGGGTGAAGGAGGACTACTTCAAGGGCGGGGCGGACTTCCTGCGCAGCCCGGAGCTTCCCGAGCTGGTCGACGCGATGGACGCGGCCGGTGTCGAGCGGGCGATCCTGATCTCCAAGGCGGGGCGGAAGGACGACCGGGCGCGGCGCTACGCCGAGGAGCGTCCGGACCGTTTCGCGCTCGGGATCGGCGGTTTCAACCTGCTGCGTCCGATGAGCGCGCTGCGCGCGCTGGAGTCGTTCGTCCGGGACTACCCGGTCGTGTACGCCACGGTCGGGCCGAGCTTCTGGGGCGACGGGATGTACCCGCCCAGCGACGCGGTCTACTACCCGCTCTACACCAAGTGCTGCGAGCTCGACCTGCCGTTGTGCGTCAACACGGGTATCCCGGGGCCGCCGATCCCCGCGGAGCCGCAGAACCCGATACATCTCGACCGGGTCTGTATCCGGTTCCCGGAGCTGCGGCTGTGCATGATCCACGGGGCTGATCCGTGGTGGGACACCGCGATCCGAATGATGATCAAATATCGCAATCTGCGGCTGATGACGTCGGCGTGGTCCCCCAGGCGGCTGCCGGCGTCGCTGCTGCACTACCTGTCGACCCGGGGCCGCGACCGGATCATCTTCGCCTCGGACCACCCGGTCCTGTCCATGTCCCGGTGCACCGGAGAGGTCGCGAACCTCGACCTGACCGACGAGGTCCGCCAGGCCTGGCTCCACGACAACGCCCAGTCCTTCTTCTTCGCGGAGCGCAAGCCGGGCTGGTAGGGAGAGACCACCCCCATGACGACCGACCAGCTCACCGAGCTCGGCTTCTACACCCTGCCCGGACACTCCGGCACACCACGTGACCTGGTCGCGGAGGTCCGGGCGGGGGAGGAGCTGGGCCTGGGCGCCGCCTTCGTCTCCGAGCGTTTCTCGACGAAGGACGCGGCGACCCTGTCCGGCGCCGCCGGCGCGCTCACCGAGACGCTCGGGATCGCGACGGCGGCCACCAACCACCACACCCGCCACCCGCTGGTCACCGCGACGTTCGCGACGACCATGCACCGCCTCACCGGCGGGCGGTTCGCGCTCGGCCTCGGGCGCGGCTTCGACCAGTTCTGGACCTGGGTCGGGCTCAGTCCGGTCACCGGCGCCCAGCTCGAGGACATGGCCGGGCTGCTGCGCCGGCTCTGGCACGGTGAGCTGGTGCTCGACCATGACGGCCCCGCCGGGAAGTATCCGTACCTGCACCAGGACCCGGACTTCGACGAGGACGTGCCGCTCATGCTGGCCGCGCTCGGTCCGAAGAGCCTCGAGCTCGCCGGCCGCTGCATGGACGGCGTCGTGCTGCACACGTACTTCTCCGACACCGCGCTGGCGGAGTCGGTCGAGGCGGTCCACCGCGGCGCCAGGGCGGCCGGGCGGGACCCGGACGGCATCCGGATCTGGTCGGTCCTCGCCACCGTCGGCGACCACATCGCACCGGAGCACCGGCCGCGCCGGACCGTGGGCCGGCTGGCCACCTACCTGCTCGGCTACGGCGACATCCTGGTGCGGGTCAACGGCTGGGACCCGGCGGTGCTGGCCCGGTTCCGGGCCGACGAGTTCGTCCAGGGGTTCCGCGGCGCGTTCGACGCCAAGGCCGACGATCGGCAGCTGGAGCACCTCGCCACGCTGCTTCCCGACGAGTGGCTGGCGGCAAGCGCGACCGGGACGGCCGAGCAGTGCGCGGCGGCCGTCGTCCGCCAGTTCGAGCTGGGCGCGACCGGCGTGATTCTGCACGGTGTCTCGCCCGATGAGGTCGCCCCGGTGGTGGAGGCATACCGGAAGATCCGGCCGTTGTCGGTGACGGGCCTGCCGGCGAACCCGGGGCGGCTGTCCTGAGCTCGGAGCGGCCGTCCGGCGCTCACTCGTGCGAGGTCGGTAAAGGTCTGCGAGCGGGTACGGCCAGGGTGGCGTGACTATGTCGTCTCAGATGTGTTCTTCGTTTGGGAAGTCGTCGCGGGGGAGGCCGAGGATGACCACGGCGGCTTCCGTGGCCGCGGCCACCTGCCGGTGGCCGTGTTCGCCCCAGTCGAGGAGCGCCCCGGCCTGGGCGGGTGGGACGAGTAGCCGCTGGTACTGGCGGCCGGTGGCCGGGTCGGGGGCGGCCGGTAGGACGGCGCTGATGGGGCCGACCATCCGTACCTGGGCGTAGCAGGTGCTGCCGTCTTCATCGTCAACGTGCTGGTAGCCGAGGGGGACGACGGGCTGACCGAGGACGACGGCGACTTCTTCGTGGGCTTCGCGGCGCAGCGTGGTTTCGGCGTCTTCGCCGGGTTCCGGGCGTCCGCCGGGTAGGGAGCAGCGGCCGCGGTCGACGAGAAGAAGTAGCCGACCGTCGGCGGCGAACAGGAAACCGTAGACCTGCCGGACGGGCAGTTTGGCGGGTGCAGGCTTGGGATGCCAGGTGAACCTGGTTATGGGGACCTCCTCGGTGTGGGTACGTGCGCGGCGGCTGCTCTGGCCACCGACGCGACGGCGGATGGTCAAGGCCCAGCCCTGTGGTGGTGACTCCCTGTATGAGGGGCGTCCTGCTGCTGGCGTCGGTGGCCTCGTCGCGCCGGCCTGTCCCACGACCGCCGTAGTGCCGCTGGCCACCTTTCCCGACATCATCGTGGCTTCCCCCGTAGCGTCAGCATGACCCTCTCGGTACAGGGGGCGATCAGGTTCGCGACGAAGGGCATGTGACGATGGCGGACGTATCGGTGCGGTTGCAGGCGGACGCCGGCGCCGAGATCGTTCTGAATCTGTCTGTCCTTCAGGCGATCCGGCTGGTCGAGGCCATCGCGAGCAGGGCCGCGGACATGATGCCCGAGCCCGGACGGGCACAGGTCGACCCACGTTGGCTGGTGCCGCACACCGGTCCGCAGACGGCAGCCGCGGCACCACTCCGGCCGGGCCAGTGAAGCGGTCCGGTTCTGCGACGCCGGCGGACGAGTACGTGACCGCGGCGAGCTACAAGGTCACGCCTCTACCGGGTCAGGCAGGGGAGTAGGCGTCCCATGCGTCGAGAGCTGCCTGGAGTCGTCGCGTGAAGTCCGCGTCGAGGCCTCGGTGGCAGGCCATGCGTCGTAGTTAGCCCTCGGCGCCTTGTAGCAGCCCGGACTCGGGATGGGTGAGGATGTGCCGCCCTGGCTGCCGTGCTTCTCGATGTGGCTCCAGGAGTCGGTGTCGGGACCGTTGCCCGCCACGGGGACGTGGCCCTCGACGAACCGGTCTTCTCGGTTGCGGCACCCCAGGTGAACTCGTGGAGGACGCAGGCAGGCCACAGTTGGATCAGGTACTGCTCCGTCCGCCGCTCGCCTGTGGCCCGCGCGGGACGTCCCGGAAGGGGCCGGTGTCGGCGCGGTGCTCGCGGGGCATGCCGAGCAGCCGTTCGCTGATCACATTGCGGGCCATCTCGGTCGTGCCGCCGCCGATACAGGCCGCCTGGCGGACCAGGTAGCCGCGCGCGACCTGGGCGGAGGTCTCGTCGTGTGGTGCCCAGACCACCCCGGTGTCACCGCACAGCTCCGTCGCTATCGCCGCGCGGCGGCTGGTCGCGGTGCCGCTGAACAACCGGCACATGGCGGCGGCGTGGTGCGGCAGGGCGCCGGTGGCCATCTTGCGGGTGACCGACTCGACGAGGGCCCTGGTGACGAGGGCGAGGATCTGCCCCTCGCCGATGAGGTCCCGGGTGCGGCTGTCGTCGATCGCGCCGAGGCGCCGGGCGGTCTCGAGTATCACCCGGGGCTCGTAGGGGCCGTCGTTCGGGCGGTTGCCGCTGCCGGTGACGTAGGGCGAGCCCCCGGAGACGGTCCGCTCGTGGTGGAGCCAGCGGGTGACGACGCCCCAGCCGGCGTCGACGTCGCCGACGCGGTCGTGGTCGGGTACGACGACGTCGGTCAGGTACTCCTGGCAGAACTCCTTCGAGCCGTTGACCAGCTCGATCCGGTGGGTGTCGACGCCCGGGGCGCTGACCGGCAGGCTGAACACGGTCAGCCCGATGTGTTTCCCGACGTCCCAGTTCGTGCGGGCCAGGCACAGCGCCCAGTCGCCGTACCAGGCGGAGGTGGTCCAGATCTTCGATCCGTTGAGGATCCACCGGTCGCCGTCGCGGGTCGCGGTGGTGACCGCGCCGGCGGCGTCGGATCCGCCCCCCGGCTCCGACAGGAGCTGGACCCAGATCTCCTCGCCGCGCAGCATCGCCGGGATGTGGCGCAGTTTCTGTTCGTGGGTGCCGAACTCCAGCAACACGGCCATGCACGGGATGAACGTCGACGCCTGGATCTCCGCCGGGTAGTCGTAGCCGCGGATCTCCCGGTTGAAGGCGGCCTGGTGCGCCGGTGTCAGCCCCTGCCCGCCGTACTCCGCCGGCACGCAGATGCCGGCGAACCCGCCGTCGAACAGCCGGCGCTGCAACTCGCGGCAGGTGGCGACGCGGGCCAGCTCCTCGGCCTCGGGGCGCTGGGTAGCCGTCAGGAAGAACTCGGTGGTGCCTGGATCGGCGGGTGGCATGTTCTCGGCGAGCCAGCTCCGGGCGCGCGCGGCGAACTCCTCGACTGTGATCATTACGCTCGTCCTCCGTCTGCCACGGCGGCCTCGACGAGGCGCACGAGCCGTTCGGTGAAGTAGGCCGGCGTGCCGAACAGCTGAGCGTCGACCAGAGCTCGGCGCAGGTACAGGTGCAGGTCGTGTTCGTAGGTGACGCCGATCCCGCCGTGCAGCTGGACGCAGTCCTGGATCGCCTCGGGGCCGACCCGCCCGACGTAGGCCTTGGCTGTGCTGGCCCACGTGCGGGCGTCCGCACGGCCGGTGCCGACCAGGCGCGCGGCCTTCTCGGTGATCGCCGCGCTCGCCTCCAGCTGGGTGCGCAGGTCGGCCATCCGGTGCTTGATCTCCTGGTACGACCCCAGTGGCCGGCCGAAGGAGTAGCGGTCGTTGGTCCATCGCAGGGTCAGCTCGAACGCGCGGTGCGTCGCCCCGACGATCTCACCGGCCTGCAGCACGGCGCTGATGTCGAGCAGCGCGGCGTCGTGGGCGTCGGCGGTGCCAGGCTCGCCGACCCGGGCGGTCACCGGCACGGCCACCGCCCGCAGCGTCACCGTCTGGTAGCGGCGGGTCAGGTCGATGCTGTGGAGCGGGGTCGTCTCCACGCCGGGGGCGCCGAGCGGGACGAGGAAGTGCGACCGCGCGCCGTCGCCGGCGGCGCTGTCCGGACTGGTGGCGCTGTCCGGACCGGTGGCGGCGACGAGGAGGTAGCCGTTCGGACCTCCCCGCTCGATGCAGGGGACCGTGCCGTCCAGGATGACCCGGTCGCCCGAGCGGGCGGCCCGGACCTGCGCGCCCGCGCGCCGTCCGGTCCGCGGAGAGTGCCCCCATGCGGCGGTGGCGCCTCCGTCGAGCAGCTCCGCCAGCGGGCCGGCGTGCAGCTCCGCCGAGCCCCACCGGCCCAGCGCCGCCGCGACGACGTTCGTCCCGATCAGTGGCCCCGGCGCGGCGTGCCGGCCGAACTGGAAGGTGACCGCCAGCAGGTCGGCCAGCCCGTTCCCGCTGACGGAACCACCGCCGGCGTGCTCCGGGACCAGTGGCGTCGTCCAGCCGAACTCGGCGCCCTGCTTCCACAGGGTGCCGTCGAATGTCTCGTCCTGCCGCGCCAGCTCGCGCACGCGGGACGGGGGGTATCTCGCCTCCAGGTACTGCGCCGTCGTGTTCCCGAGCAGATCCTGGTCCGCGGTCTGGGTGAACATCGTCCTCCTGGGGCGGTGCCCGAGGTCGGCGCCGTCGCCGTGGCGGTGCTGCACCGCGGGGCTGACGGGCGGTGGGGCCGCTGGGTGTCCAGTGGGCGCAGCCTACGCCCGCAGGCGGCAAAAGGTCTACATGTAATCCGGGTCGGGATGTCGCGGGCACGGGCCACCGCGGACCGCCGCGGTGCGGCGGTCTCCCCGTCGCGCCGCGGGCGTCCCCGGCGGCCGGACGGGCTGCGGGCGCGGACAGGCCGGGAGCGTCCGGTGGTGCGTCCGCGCCGGCGGCCGCCGCATCTGCCTACTTCTGGTGATATTGAAACATCTAGATCTATGACTTAGGGTTCCGGGTGAACGGCCCGCGTGCCGGAGACGCGCCGGCAGGCCGACGAGCGGACGACTGGAACTGGGAGAGCGCGGGATGAAGGCGACTGCGGCGGTGCTCCGGCAGGCGGACGGGCCCTACGTGCTCGAGGAGGTCGAGCTCGATCCGCCCGGACCCGGCGAGGTGCTGGTCCGCGTGGTGAGCGCCGGCATGTGCCACACCGACGTCGTGCCGCGCCAGGACGGGGCGCCGGCGCCGCCGCCGATCATCACCGGGCACGAGGGCGCCGGCGTGGTCGAGGCTGTCGGCGAGGGCGTGGCGCGGGTGTCGGTCGGTGACCACGTGGTGCTTTCGTTCGACTCCTGCGGCGAGTGCCCGAGCTGCCGCCGGGGCGCCCCGCCCTACTGCGATCTGTTCCTGTTCCGCAATTTCTTCGGTCGCCGCCTCGACGGCACCACCGGTGTCCGCGACGCCGACGGGGGCGAGATCGCCTCGCGCTGGTTCGGCCAGTCCTCGTTCGCGACCCACTGCGTCGCCGCGGAGCGCGGCGTCGTCGTGGTGGACCGGGACCTGCCGCTGGCGAAGCTGGGCCCGCTGGGCTGCGGCATCCTCACCGGCGCCGGTTCCGTGCTCGTCGACCTGAACGTGGGGGAGGGGGACAGCATCGCCGTGTTCGGCGCCGGTGCGGTGGGCCTCGCGGCGATCATGGCGGCCCGGGTGGCCGGCGCGGGCCCGATCATCGCGGTCGACCTCCACCGGCACCGGCTGGAGCTCGCCACCGAGCTCGGTGCCACCCACGTGCTGGACGGCGCCGGCACGGATCTCATCCCCCGGATCCAGGAACTGACCGGGGGCGGGGCCCGGTTCGGCTTCGACACCACCGGAAACGTCGCGGTCATCGCGACCGCCGTCGGCGCGCTGCGGACGGGCGGGCACTGCGGGCTGGTGGGCATCCAGACCGAGCCGATCACCTTCGGCCCGGTGGCGCTCCTCGGCAAAACGGTGTCGAGCATCCTCGAGGGTGGCGCCGACCCGCAGATCGTGATCCCGCGGCTCCTCGAACTGCGGCGGGCGGGCCGCTTCCCGTTCGACCGGCTGATCGAGACCTACCCGCTCGAGGCGATCAACACCGCGGAGGAGGCCTCGCGGTCGGGCAAGGTCGTCAAGCCGGTCCTGCTCCCGTCCGGGCAGGCCTGATCCGTCGACGGCAGCGGCGCGGGCGAGTCCGCACCGAGGTGGCCCGGACCGAGGCGGTCCGCGCTGAGGGAGTCCGCACCGGAGGAGTGTGCATGGACATCGAGCATCCGAAGCGGTTCGCGGCGTCCGCGCCGGACCGGCCAGCTGTGATCATCGGCGATCGGGTGTTGTCGTACGGGGAGCTGGAGCGGCGATCCAACCAGGTGGCGCAGGCGCTGAGGTCGTCCGGGCTCGGCGTCGGCAGCCACCTCGCCGTCCTGATGGAGAACCGGACGGAGTACTTCGAGGTGGTCTGGGCGGCACTGCGCGCCGGCCTCCTGGTGACGCCGATCAACTGGCATCTGTCGGCCGCCGAGGCCGGGTACATCGTCGCCGACTGCGGTGCCGCCGCGCTGGTCGTGTCCGCGCCCCGGGCCGACGTGGCCGCCGGGATCGACGCCCCGGCGCTGAAGGTGCGGCTCGCCGTCGGCGGGCCGGTCGACGGGTTCGACTCGTACGAGGAGGTCACCGGTGCCCAACCGGCGTCGCCGGTCGACGACGAGTGCGAGGGCACCTGGATGTTCTACTCGTCGGGCACCACCGGCCGGCCCAAGGGGATCACACCGTCGAGTGTCGGTGGCCCGGTCGGCGCGGGCGACCAGTTCACCGGGATGGTCAGGCTCCTGTACGGCGCCGACGAATCGACGCGTTACCTGAGCCCGGCGCCGCTCTACCATGCCGCGCCGCTGGCCTGGGCGACCGCGGTCCACCGGATCGGCGGCACGGTCATCGCCACCGAGCGGTTCGACCCGCTGGAGTTCCTCCGGCTCGTCGAGCGGCATCGGGTGACCTTGAGTCAGGTGGTCCCGACGCACCTCGTCCGGCTGCTGAAGCTGCCCGCGGCGGACCGGGCCCGGTTCGACCTGTCCAGCCTGCGGACGCTCGTGCACGCCGCGGCGCCCTGCCCGCCCGAGGTCAAGCGGGCCGTCCTGGACTGGCTCGGGCCGGTCGTGTACGAGTACTACTCCGGCAGCGAGGGAGTCGGGTTCTGCGCCATCGGTCCCGAGGAGTGGCTCGCCCATCCGGGCTCGGTCGGCAGGTCGCTGCTGGCCCCGGTGCACATCGTCGACGGGGACGGCGACGAGGTGCCGCCGCGCACCGAGGGCCGGGTGTACTTCGAGGTGGCTCGGCCGTTCGCGTACCACGGTGACCCGGAGCGGACGGCCGGCGCGTTCGACGAACGAGGGTGGGGCACCTTCGGCGAGGTCGGCTGGGTGGACGAGGACGGCTACCTCCACCTCACCGACCGGGTGTCGAACATGATCATCTCGGGTGGCGTGAACATCTACCCACGCGAGGTCGAGGACGTGCTGATCCTGCACCCCGCCGTCACGGATGTCGTCGTGATCGGCGTGCCGGACGCCGAGATGGGCGAATCGGTGCGCGCGGTCGTCCAGCCGGCGGAGCCCCCCGCCGACACCGCTGTGCTCGAGGCGGAGCTCATCGCGTTCGCCCGGGACCGCGTCGCCCACTACAAGTGTCCCCGCTCGGTCGTGTTCCTGGCCGAGCTGCCGCGCCTGCTGACCGGCAAGGTCGCGCGGCGCCTGTTACCCCCGGAGGTGACCGCGTGACGCCTGTGATCGAACGCGACCAACTGCTCATCGGCGGCCGCTGGCTCAGTCCCGCCTCGGCCGGCCGCATCGAGGTCCGCTCGCCGCACGACCAGCGCCTCGTGGCCACCGTCCCGGCGGCCGGCCAGGCTGACGCCGACGCGGCCGTCACCGCGGCACGGGCTGTCCTGGCGGATGGCGACTGGGCGGCGACCACCGGCGGCGAACGCGCCGGCCTGATCCGCAAGGTGTCCGGCGGGCTGCAGGCCCGGGCCGAGGAGCTGGCCGGGCTGGTCACCGACGAGATGGGCGCGCCGGCGAAGTTCTCGATCTTCGGCCAGGCCATCAGCCCCGCTCTCATCCTGGACGGCTTCGCCGACGTCGCCGAGCGGTTCGCCTTCACCGAGGAGCGGGCCGGCGTGATGGGGCCCTGCCTGGTGCAGAAGGTGCCGGTCGGGGTGGCCGTCGGGATCGTGCCGTGGAACGTGCCGGTCTTCATCTCGTGCATGAAGCTCGGCGCGGCGCTGGCGGCGGGCGCCCCGATCATCCTGAAGCCGGCGCCGGAGGCGCCGCTGAGCGCGTTTCTGCTCGCCGAGGTGCTCCTCGAGGCCGGAATCCCGGCGGGCGTGGTGAGCATCCTGCCCGGCGGCGCCGACCTCGGCCGGTACCTGGTCGCGCACCCGGGCGTCGACAAGGTGTCGTTCACGGGAAGCACCGCGGCCGGCCGGACGGTCGGGGCCACCTGCGGGGAGCTCGTGAAGCGGTGCACGCTGGAGCTCGGCGGCAAGTCGGCCGGCATCATTCTCGACGACGCCGACCTGGCGACCGTCGTCCCGCAGATCCTCGGCTCGGGGCTGCAGAACAACGGTCAGGTCTGCGCCGCGCAGAGCCGCATCCTGGCCCCGGCCGCGCGCTACGACGAGGTCGTCGACGCGCTCGCCGACCACGTGCGCACGCTGGTCGTCGGTGACCCGCGCGACCCGGACACCGACGTCGGCCCGGTCGTCTCGGCCCGCCAGCGGGACCGTGTCGAGGGCTACATCGCCGACGGCCGGGCCGGTGACGCCCGGCTGGTGGTCGGCGGCGGCCGGCCCCCCGGCCTCGACGCCGGCTTCTACGTCGAGCCGACGCTGTTCGCCGACGTCGACAACGCCAGCCGGATCGCCCGGGAGGAGATCTTCGGGCCGGTGGTGACGGTGATCCGGTACGCGGGCGAGGACGAGGCGGCGGCGATCGCCAACGACTCCGAGTACGGTCTGTCGGGCTCGGTGTGGACCGCCGACACCGCCCGCGGCGTCGCGCTGGCCAGCCGGATCCGGACCGGCACCTGCGCGGTCAACTCGATCGCGATCGTCGAGCCGCGCAGCCCGTTCGGCGGGTTCAAGCAGTCCGGGATCGGCCGGGAGATGGGCCCCGAGGGCGTCGAGGCCTACACCGAGACCAGGACGGTCGTCCTGCCCTTCGGCTGACTCCGCCCACCGGGCTTACCCCACCTACCGGGCCGGGCCCGCCCCGAACACGTGCCGACCGTTGATCATCGGCAGGTCGAGGAAGGTGCGGATCCCGGGCCGCGCCCGGCAGACCGGCCCGATCGTATGCACGGCGTGCATCGCCGTGCCGAGGCAGCCCTGGTCGGTCTCGTCCTCCCCGTGGACGGCGATCCTGGCCTCGATCACCATCGACGGCCGGCCCTCGACGGCTACCCGCCAGCCCCGGCCGGTGGGCCAGTCCGGCGCCTGCCCGGACCCGACGCGGGTGATGTGCTCGACGGTCAGCGCCGGGCGGCCCCCGATGACGGCGGTGCAGGAGAACCGCTGCGCCGAGACGGTGCCGGCCACCGCCGGGTCGGACATCGGCACGGCGGCGCCGGGTGCCCGCCCGAAACCCATCAGGATTTCCCGAGGGGGCTGACGTCTTCAGGCGTGAGGGGAGTCGGGTACGGACCGTGACCGTTGGTGTACGTCGCTGGTATGTTCGGATCATGGTTCGGGGGGTGATGGTGGGCGTGGGTGGTGTCTACGACCTTGGGTATCGCAGGGTGTGGTGCCCGAAGTTCCGCGGCCCTGTGCTCGCTGGTCCTGTCGGTGACCGCTGTGCGGAGCTGGTCCGACGGAAGTGCGCCGGGTATGGGTGGATGGTCGTTGCGTGGAGGTCATGCCCGACCCTGTGCGCCTGTTCGTCAAGGCTCACCTGAAGCACTTCCCGTCGTGTGTCGCCAACCAGCTCAAGGGGTTGACGTCCCGGGTGCTGCGCGCGGAGTTCGGGCATCTGTGTTCCCGGTTGCCGGCCATGTGGTCGCGGTCGTACTTCGCCGCCACCGTCGGCGTGGTGTCCGCTGAGACTGTCCGCCGGTACGTCGACACCCAGGACGAGTGGCCGTGGCGTGTGGAGCGGGCCCGGTGAGGCGGGCGTTCAAGTTCCTGCTCCGCCCGACGGCGCGGCAGGCCACCGCGCTGACGGCGATGCTCGATGATCATCGGGCGCTCTACAACGCCGCGTTGCAGGAACGACGCGACGCCTACCGGCATCCGTCGAAGGCGACGGTTCGCTACGGCGACCAGTCCGCCCAGCTCAAGGAGATCCGCGCCTGCGACCCGGATCAGGGCCGCTGGTCGTTCTCCTCCCAGCAGGCCACCCTGCGTCGCCTCGACAGGGCGTTCGCCGGCTTCTTCCGCCGCGTCAAAGCAGGCGAGACCCCTGGCTACCCGCGGTTCAGAGGCGCGGGCCGGTTCGACACGGTCGAGTGGCCGAGGGACGGGGACGGTTGCCGGTGGAACTCCCAGCCTGAGCATCCCACCCGGACTCGGGTCCGGCTTCAGGGTGTGGGTCACGTCAAGGTGCACCAGCATCGGCCGGTGGCGGGCACGGTCAAGACGGTCTCGGTGAAGCGGGAAGGTCGCCGCTGGTATGTGGTCCTCTCCTGCGACGACGTGCCCGCGCGGCCGCTGCCGGCCACCGGGGTGGTGGTGGGGGTGGATATGGGTGGGCGTCGCTGGTGACCCTCTCGGATGGCCGTCAGGTCGGTAACCCGCGTTTTCTTGCCGTGGCGGCCGGTCGGCTTGCGCGTGCGCAACGGGAACTGGCCCGTAAGAAGCGGGGGTCGACCCGGCGCCGGAAGACCGTCGCGAAGGTCGCCGCCCTGCACCGCAGGGTTCGCCGGCAGCGCTTCGACCTCGCTCACACGGTCGCACGCGACCTGGTCCGCGACCACGATCTGATCGCCGTGGAGGCACTGCGGGTCGCGAACATGACCCGCCGGGCCGTGCCGAAACCCGACCCCGACCGGCCTGAAGCTTTCCTGCCTAACGGGCAGGCGGCGAAGTCCGGGCTGAACAGGAGCGTTCTGGACGCGGGGTGGGGGGTGTTCCTCGCTGTGCTGCGTGCCAAGGCTGAAAGTGCCGGACGGGTGGTCGTCGAGGTGAACCCCGCCAACACCTCCCGCACGTGTGCGGTCTGTGGGCACTGCCACGCCGACAACCGCAGGACACAGGCCGCGTTCGTCTGTGTCGCGTGCGGGCATGTCGCGCACGCCGACGTGAACGCGGCGATCAACATTCTTCGGGTCGGGCTGGCCCGTCAGGGCGCGGAAGCGGCCTGAGAAGCCGACGGCTCCAACCGTCGGAGGAGTCACGATCTCGAAGAGCATGCCGGCGCTGTCGTAGGTGGAGTAGTCGAGCAGCTCCTGGACGAGCAGGGAGTCGATCCGCCGGAACAGCGGGGACATGGTGAGGGGCAGCACCTCGGCTGCCCAGCCGGGTTCGATGCCGGTGCCGTGGAAGGACGTCCCGCCCTCGGCGCAGGCGGCCTCGAGCCGTTCGACGACGCGGCGGCCCGCGCTGCGCGGGTAGATGTGCGCCGTCACCGCCGTCGACACCACGTTCTTGCCCGCCGCGAGCAGCCGGCAGATGTCGTCGAGCGCGCCGGCCGGGTCCATCTCGCCCTGCGCCATGTACAGGACGCAGTCGGCGTCGAGGACGACGATCTCGTCCCGGTTGCGGGTGGCCGGCACTCCGAGCTCGCCGACGCCGCAGAGCTCGCCGACGTCCCGGCCGGCCTTCGCGTCGCTGTACACCAGGGCGCCCATCAGTTCCAGGTCGGGATGCCGGCTGAGGGCCGCGACGGCGTGCCGGCCGACGCTCCCGGTGCCCCACTGGATCACTCGAAGCACGGTCGCCTCCTGGTCCCGTCGTGGCCGCGGGTACGCAAGATATCTATATGTTAATGGGAGTGCAATGCCGCGGACGGACCGCTCGGACCGGCTCGTGCCGGGCTGGGTGAGACGGGGTCGGACGTCGTCCGGTCTCACGGGGCCGGCGGGTTTCCGGCGGTGATCGGGCGATCGTCGCGCGCCGGCCCGCAGCGGACCGGACGTCCCCAGTCGACTGGAAAAATCTAGATGTTATCGCCTAGACTCCGGGTGACCGAGGAGTCCGCGGGGGTCGAAACGGAGAGGATGCGCGATGGAGCTCGACTTCGGAGCGATCGACGCCGACAACCACTACTACGAGTCGATCGACGCGTTCACCCGGCACCTCGACCCCCGGTTCAAGACCCGGGGCGTCCGGGTCGTCACCGAAGGCAAGCGGACGCACATCCTCATCGGTGGGCGGGTCAATCGGTTCATCCCGAACCCGACGTTCAACCCGATCGTCGTGCCCGGCTGCCTCGACCCGCTGTTCCGTGGCCAGGTGCCCGAGGGGGTCGACCCGAGAACGCTGATGCGGGTCGAACCGCTCAAGGTGGAGTACCAGGGCCGTGACGAGCGCGTCGCGGTGGCGGAGAGCCAGGGCCTCGACGCCGTCCTGCTGTTCCCGACCCTGGGCTGCGGCGTCGAGGAGGCGCTGAAGCACGACGTGGACGCGACGATGGCGAGCCTGTCGGCGTTCAACCGGTGGCTCGAGGAGGACTGGGGCTTCGTCCACCGCGGCCGTCTCGTGTCGGCGCCCATGCTTTCGCTGGCCGATCCGGAGGCGGCGCTGGCCGAGCTCGACAGCCTCGTCGAACGTGGCGCCCGCATCGTGCACATCCGGCCCGCGCCGGTGCCGGGCCGGCACGGCACGTCGCGGTCGCTGGGTGACCGCGCGCACGATCCGGTCTGGGCCAGGCTGGCGGAGGCCTCGATCCCGGTGGCCTTCCATCTCGGGGACAGCGGCTACAACGCCTTCACCGCCATGTGGGGAGGGTCCGCCAACTTCGAGGGCTACGGCAGGGTCAACACGCTGAGCAAGATCCTCGTCTCCGACCGGGCCATTCACGACACCGTCGCCTCCCTGGTCGTCGACGGGGTCCTACACCGCCATCCGACCCTGCGCGTCGCGAGTATCGAGAACGGCTCTGACTGGGTGTCGCTGCTGGTCAGGCGGTTGCGGAAGCAGGCGAACCAGACGCCGTGGGACTTCCCGGAGGAGCCCCTCGAGGCGATCCGCCGCAGTGTCTGGGTGACCCCGTACTACGAGGAGGACCTGCCGGCGCTGGCCGAGCTCATCGGGGTCGAGCGCGTGCTGTTCGGCTCCGACTGGCCCCATGGCGAGGGGCTGGAGCAGCCCCTGGACTTCCTCAAGGAGCTCGACGGCTTCAGCGGGGCCGAGGTGCGCAGGATCATGCGGGACAACGCGATCGAGCTCCTCGGCTCCGCGCCGCTCTGACGGTGCGGTCGCTCGGGCAGCGCGGTCACCCCGGTGACCTGGCCGAGTCGCCGCCCGGGCGACCGGTGGCGAGGTTGGTCAGACGGGCCACGCCACCGTCTTGGTCTCGGTGAAGATCTCCAGGCCCTCGAGGCCGCACTGACGTCCGACACCGGACTGTTTGTAGCCGCCGAACGGGGCGTCGGCGCCGTACCACAGGCCGCCGTTGATGCCGAGCGTCCCGGTGCGGATCCGGCGCGCCACCGCCTTGGCCCGGTCCAGGTCACCCGACGTGATCACCCCGGACAGCCCGTACGGGGAGTCGTTGGCGATGCGGATCGCGTCCTCGTCGTCCTCGAAACCGATCACCACGAGGACCGGCCCGAAGATCTCCTCCTGCGCGATCGTCATCCCGGGCTCGACGTCGGCGAACAGCGTCGGCTCCACGAAGTACCCGCGGGTGAGGTCCGACGGCACGCCGCCGCCCACCACGACGCGCGCACCCTCCCGGCGGCCCTTCTCGATGTAGCCCAGGACCCGCTCCTGCTGACGCTTCGAGACCTGCGGGCCCTGCAGCACGGACGGATCGGTCGGGTCGCCGTACCGGACGTCCTCGAACGCCGCCCGGGCCAGTTCGACCGCCTCGTCATAGCGCGAGTTCGGGACCAGCAGCCGGGTCGGCATCGCGCAGCCCTGACCGCCGTGCATGCAGACCATCGCGGCGGGCGGTACGGCCTTGGCGAGGTCGGCGTCGGCGAGGACGAGATTGACCGACTTGCCGCCCAGCTCGAGGAAGGTGGGCTTCACCGTGCCGGCGGCCGCGGCCATGACGCGGCGCCCGGTCGCCGTCGAACCGGTGAAGGCGACCATGTCGACGAGAGGGGAGGTGGACAGGACCTCGCCGACGAGGTGGTCGGAGGACGGAACGATGTTCACGACGCCCGGTGGGATGTCGGTGTGCTCGGCGATCAGCCGGCCGATGCGGGTGGCGTTCCAGGGGGTGTCCGGCGCCGGCTTGAGTACGCAGGTGTTACCCATGGCGAGGACGGGCCCGAGCTTGTTGAGCGCGATCTCGAACGGGAAGTTCCACGGCACGATCACGCCGACCACGCCGAGAGGCTCCTTCCAGACCTCGCGGGCGGACGGGAACCCGAACCCGAAGGCGTCCTTCGGGGGGAGCGTGCGTGACCAGGGGAACGACTCGATCATCTCCGCCGGCCAGCGCAGCGCCTCACGCAGCGGGGCGTCGAGCTGCGGCCCGTAGGTCGTGATCACGGGGCATCCGACCTCGGCGACGAGCTCGGCGCGCAGGTCCTCGGCCTCGCGCTCAAGGGCCGCCTGCAGTTGCAGCAGAGCGGCGTGGCGGCCGGCGTGGTCACGGGACCACGCGGTCCGGTCGAACGCGGCGCGGGCCGCGGCGACGGCCCGCGCCATGTCGGCGGGGGAACCGTCGGCCGTGGGGCCGAGCACCTCCTCGGTGGCCGGGTCGATGTTGTCGAAGACGCGGCCGCTCGCGGCCTCGACGAGGCTGCCGTCGATCAGCATGCGGTGCTCGGGCATCAGTCCTCCAGGGAAGCTGACGTCGTGGACTGGCAACCGACGTTACCGCATCGAAGCCAATAGATCTATATATATGTGATGATGGAGGGTTGGGTGGACGGCGTCCGCTCACCAGGTTTCCGTGGCGGCCGGCCTGCTCCGCCGCCGAATCGGGATCGCATGCCTGGAAAAAATGTATATGTTTTGGTAGCCTCTGGCTGTGCGGATCGTGCTGCCATGGACCTGAAGCCATGGACCTGAGGCTCAGTGCGGAACAGCGGGCGCTCGTCGCCTCGTTCGCCGAGCTGCTCGCGAAGCACGCCCCGCCGGAACGGGTGCGGGCCGCCGAGCCGGTGGGCTTCGATCCGGTGCTCTGGGCGGTGCTGCGCGACGTCGGAGTGGTCGAGATGGCCGTCCCGGAGGAGCGCGGTGGCTGGGGAGCGGCGCTTCTCGACCTCGTCCTGGTGGCCGAGCAGGTCGGAGCCGCGGTCGCGCCGGCGCCCGTCGTCGAGACGCAGGCCGCGGCCTCGCTGCTCGCTGTTCTGGCCGGCGCCGGCCTGGACGGCGCCATCGATGTCAGCGACGCCGATGTCAGCGACGTCGACACCGACACGGCGCGTACCGCGCTGACGACCGCCCTGCGCGGGGAGCGGCTGGTGACGCTGGCCGTGCGCCCCGCGCATGGCGGCACGGCGTCACTCGTGCCCGCGGCGGCGGTCGCTGACGACACCATCGTCCTCGACGGCGAGCGGCTGCTGCTCGTGCCGCTGCGCGACGGGACGCGCCGCGCCGTCGCCAACCTCGCCTCCGCCCCGCTCGCGGACGTCACCCTGGACGCCGGCGCGGTCGAGCTCGCGCGCGGCCCGGCGGCGGTCGCCGCCTTCGAGGCCGCGCTCGACGACTGGCTGGTGCTGACCGCCGGCGGCCTCGTCGGGGTGGCCGCGGCGGCGCACCGGGCCACCTGCGAGTACGCGCGGGAGCGGCGGGCGTGGGACATGCCGATCGGCGCCAACCAGGCGGTGTCGCATCCGTTGGCGAACGGAGCGACGGCCCTGGACGGCGCCCGGTTGCTGGCGGTCAGGGCGGCCGCGGAGCCGGGGCGGGGATCGCCTCGCGCCCGCGAGCTGGCCGCGATGGCCTTCGCCTTCGCGGCGGAGACCGCCCGGCAGGTGACCTACGACGCTGTCCACTTCCACGGCGGCTACGGCTTCATGTTCGAGTACGACCTCCAGCTGTACTACCGGCGGGCGAGGGGCTGGGCGCGCGTGTGGGGCGAGCCGCGGGACGCCTATCGGCGGGCGGCCCGGGCCCGGTACGGCGGCGACACGGAGGTCTGAGCGCGTGGATTTCGAACTGGACGAATCCGTGTCGGCGTTCCGTACCGAGGTACGGGAGTTCCTCGCGCGGGAGCTGACGCCCGAACTCGACGAGCGGGTGTACCGCAGCGGCGTGTCACACGACGCGACCTTCGCCCGGCGGCTGGCCGAGCGCGGCTGGGTCGGCCCGGGCTGGGAACGTGACGACGGCCACCGGCGGCTGAACCCCTACGAGGTTCACGTCCTCGAGGAGGAGCTGACGAGGGCGGAGGCGCCGATCTACGCCGTCGCCACCACGGAGATGGTCGCCAACGTCATCCGGGTGGTCGGCTCGGCGGAGCTCAGGGCTGAGATCCTCCCGCGGTTCCTGCGCGGTGAGCTCACCATCGCGCTGGGCATGACCGAACCCGAGGCGGGCTCCGACGTCGCCGGTGTGCGTACCCGGGCCCGCCGCGACGGCGACCGCTGGATCGTGGACGGCCAGAAGATGTTCACGACCAACGGCCACGTCACCGACTACATCTTCCTGCTCACCCGCACCCGTCCCGACGGCCCGAGGCACGCCGGCCTCACTTTGTTCCTGGTGCGGCTCGACCAGCCCGGCATCGAGGTACAGGCCGTGTACACCCTCTCCGGGGAGCGGACGAACATCGTGTTTCTCAGCGGGGTGGCGGTCGAGGACCGCTGGCGTATCGGCGAGGTCGACGGCGGGTGGCGGGCGCTGATGCTCGCGCTCCAGGACGAGCACTCCGCCGCGTTCAGCCCGCACCTGGACCGCCTGCTCGGGGCGGTGGAGGATTGGGCACGCGCCAGCGGGCGGCTGAACGAGCCCGACGTGCAGGCGCGGCTCGGTCGCTGGGCGGCCGCGCTCGAGGTCGCCCGGCTGCTGGAGCTGCGCACCACCTGGATGAGCGCCACCGGGCAGGTCCCGGTGGCCGAGGGCCCCATGTCGAAGCTGTTCAGCACCGAGTCCCTGGTCGCCGCCGCCGAGGACCTGACCGAGCTGGTCGGGCCGGACGCCCTGCGCAGCCGGCTCGACCCCACGGCGCTCGCCGACGGCCGCATCGAGCACGCCCTGCGGTTCTCGCTCGGCACGGCGATCTACGCGGGCACCAGCGAGATCCAGCGCAACATCATCGCTGCGCAGGCCTGCCGCCTGCCCCGGAGCCGGCACCCGTCCGGCTGACAGGCGCCGCGCCCACGAGGTGTCGATCTCGGTGAGGGCAGTGGCCGGGCGGCGAGGGAGACCACGGTCACGGTCATGCGTTCAGCGAGTCCGGCCTGCCGATCCTGATGCTGCTGGACAAGATAAAGGGCCACTGGGCCGGTAACCAGCCGCTGCGTGCGGACGAATATCAGTACTGATGTTGCATCAGGTCGATGACTGATTTGGCGCCCTGGGAAAACAGCACCTTTCCCACCCTCGTCATGTGTTCTTTCCAGTGTTCTTCCGCGCCGGCGGCGTCGCCCGCCTCGATGAGGCCTGCCAGTCGGGCCTGGGAACGCAGTCCACGTAGTCGGGTGTCCGTGGTGTCTTTTCCGTCCTCGGGTCGGCTGACCGCGGCGACGGCTCGGCTGACAATTTCGTTGAGCATTTCCGCGACAATGCCCAGGGTCTGGTTTCCGGCCAGTTCGACGAGTCGGGCGTGAAAACGCGAGTTGGCGTTCCCGAACGCCTCGGGGTCGTCGATCACCTCGAGCTGCTCGGCGGTGAGCCGCCGTAGTTCGTTGGCCGCCGCGAGACGACCCCGGGACGCGGCGACAAGCCGTGCGGCGACCGGTTCGAGCAGGCTACGGGCGGCGTGGACGTCCGCGAGCGGCACGTTGCGGGCCTGGAGCACGAGGGCCGCGGTGCGCGCCGTCATCCGCTGGTCGGGCCGATGGGCGACGATTCCGCCGAGGACACCGCGTTTGACCGAGATCAGCCCCTCGGTCTCGAGTATGCGCAGGGCTTCGCGCAGGGATGGGCGGGAGACCCCGAAGCGTTCCACCAGGTCCGGCTCGTGGCCGAGCGATTCTCCCTCCGAAAGATCGCCCTGGACGATGAGCTGTCGAAGCTCGTCGGCAATGCGCTGGGGCTTTTCGCGCAGCGTCGCCCGGTCGCGATTCCGTGCTTTTCTCGGCTCGGCCACCATGATCGACCTTCTCTCCCTCGGCCGCTTCCGGTAGCCGACATGGACCTGATGTGCAGGGTGGTGCACCCGCTGTTGTGCCTCGATGGCCCGCTATGGCTCGACACCGCTCGGTGGACCAGTTTTTGCGGTTGACCCAGCTTACCGGGGCCAGACGATACGGAGTTGACAGCCGGGCGCGACCCGGCCCGAGGCCGTCGGCACGGACCTCGGGACCCCGTTGAGACCGGCCGCTGCCTGGACACCAGTGGCCACCCGGCGATGATTCCACGGCGGCATCGTCCGGGTGCGCCGATACCCAGGGGACGTTCGGCCACTCGATGGTTGCTGGGATGCCCGGTGAGCTTCGTGGCAGGGTGGCGTCATGGGGACGTCAGACGGGGGCGGGGGCCACGAACGCCCGCTGCCGTCGGGCGACCGGGCCTCGCCCGTGGCTCTCGGGGCTCCCCCGGCCACGCCGATGTCGGCACCGTGGCCATCGGTTCCGTTCGCGACCGGCCGTCCCGGGTACCGCGACGACCTGGCCGGCGCGGCGTCATCCCGGGCCAGCGCGGCGTTGGAGCGGTCGACCGTCCGGGCGCTCGCGGCGCTGCGGTCGGCCGGCCTCGTCCTGACGCCGGTCTACCTCGCGGTGTGGAACTCCTGGTACGCGCACGAGGCCGCCGCGGTGGCGGTCGTCGTGGCGGCCTCCGCGTGGGGTGTCCTCTTCGTGGTCGTCAGCCTGCGCCACGGTGTGGGCGTGCCGCTCGCTGCCGGCACCGTCGTGGCTGCGGCCGCCCCCGCGGCGCTGAGCTCGGTCTGCCTGCCGCCGGCGTCCGCCGGTGACACCGGGAGCTGGGTGATGCTCGCCGTCTTCCATGCCGGGCTGACGGCGGCGTGGGCGCTGCCGCCGCGCGCGTTCGCCGCTGCCGAGACCGTTCTGGTGGTGTCGGTCGTCGTCGGCGGACATGACGGGCGGCCCCAGGTGTTCACCGCGGTCACCTTCACCCTGGTCGTGCCCGTCCTGTTCGCGCTCGCCGCGTGCCGCCTGCGCGAGTCGACCAGGCGGGCGGACGACCGCCTCACCTCGGCGATGCTCGGCCACCGGGCCAGGGTGCTCGTGCTCGCGCTCGACCGTGACCGGCGGGAGCGCCAACGGCTGCTGCACGACACTGTCCTCAACATCCTGACGGGCATCGCCTGGGGCGGCGGGGACGATCTCGCGCTGGCGCGGCGCCGGTGCGCGGCCGGCGCCGCGGCGGTGCGCCACCTGCTCGCCCACGATCACGGCCCACCGGCCATCGGCCTGGACGCCGCTCTCGCCGCGGTGGTGAGCAGCACCCGGGAACGCGGCCTGACCGTGCACCTGACCGGAACGGCGCCGCTCGAGCACGGGCAGCCGGCCGACGGGCAGCCGGCCGACGGGCAGCCGGCCGACGGGCATCCCGCCGCCGGTGAGGAGGCCGGCGGGCCGTCGGCGGCGGTCGTGGCCGCGCTGGCCGGCGCCACCGGTGAGGCGTTGGCCAACGTCGAGCGGCACGCGGGGACGGGCGAGGCGTGGGTGTGCCTGGAGCGGTCGCCACGGCGGCTGACGATCCGGGTGAGCGACCGGGGCGCCGGCTTCCAGCCGGGCAGATTCGCTCCCGACCGGCTCGGGGTGCGTCAGTCCGTCCTCGCGCGGGTCCGGGACGCCGGCGGCCTGGCGACGATCGACTCCGCGCCCGGGCGCGGCACCACCGTGACGCTGACCTGGCCGGACCACGGCGCGAACGCGGACCCACGTCCGGCCGCCGACAACAGCGCCGGCAGCGCATCCGGTAGCCGGGCCGGTGCGGAGACCACGCGTGAGACGACCGCGGCGGACCTTCGGTACGACTACGCCGCCGGCCTGCGCGTGGTGATCGCCGCCCTCGCCATCGCCTGGCAGGTCCTGATGCTGCTGCCGCTGCTCGTCACGCTGGGACGGGTCCACTCCGCGGCCACGGCTGTCGGTGTCTGGCTGGTGCTCGCGGCCGCGACGGTCACCGTCGCGTCGGTGGTCCGCCGCCGTCCGCTGTCGGGGCCGGAGGCGGCCGGTGTGACGGCGCTGGCCATCGGGGCGGTGCTGGCCAGCGCCAACGTCGACGACGGCGACCTGCTGCGGGTGGTGAACTGGCCGCTGATCGCGGTGGGGTTACTGGTCGCGTTCGTGACGGCGTCCCGGCGGGCGGTGGAGTCGCTCGCGGCGATGGCCGTCGTCGTGGCCGCCGTGGTCGCGACCGTCGTCGTCCGCGGCGTGACGGATCCGCTCACCGTCTCGCGGCTGCTCTCGCTCGCGTACGGAATCACCGGGCTTCAGCTGATCGTGGCCATGATGGGACCGTTGCTGCGGCGGACCGCCGACACCACCGCGCGGGCCGTCCGCGCCGAGGCGGAGACGGCCGCCGGCCGGGACTCCGACGTGATGATCCGCCGGGAGCGGGCGCGGTGGCTGGGCGCCATCCGCGACGACGTGCTGCCGACCCTCGACGCGCTCGCCGACGGGACAGCCGACCCGCGGGACCGCCGGTGGCGTCGGCAGTGTGCCCGGCAGGCGGCGGCGATCCGCCGCATGCTCGTCCAGGGCGGTTCGCCCTCCACCCTGGCCATGCTCGCCGCCGACATCGAGGCGGTCGTCGCCGCCGCGGAGGGCCGCGGGATGACCGTCGAGGTGCAGGTCGCGGGGGAGCCGGCGAACATTCCGCTGGAGCTGCGGGCCGGGCTGGTCGACCTGCTCGACCGCACGCTCGCGGTGCTGCCGGAGAACCGGGCGCTGCTCACGCTGTGGAGTGACGCCGAGGGCGGCAGCGTCTTCGTCTCGGCAGCCTGGCCGGGCCAGACGGAGCCCCCCGCGCTGACCGGAGCCGTCCAGGCGATCGTCGATGTCGACGACGGGCGGATCACGGTCGAGCTGCGCTGGGACACCCGCGGTCCCGAGGGTGCAGGCCGGCGGCCTGCCGACGCCGAGTGACATCGGCAGGCCGGTCATCCCGGTTGAGGCTGTGACAGCGAGCTGGCCGTCGTCTCAGTCCTCGATCGGCGTCACTCCGACCGCCTCGTACGTGGTGGGCTGGCCCTTCTTGTCCAGGGTCGTGATGAGACCGCCTCGGGAGCATTCCGCCGGGAGGGCCGGATAGGCCTTGCCGTTGCAGCGGAACCGCAGGCCGGTCGCGCCCGGCAGGTCCTTCTCCGGCATTGCCTTGATCTTGGCCGTGACGGTGGCCGGGGTGAGGTCGCCCGTGATCCCCTCGAGGGCGGAGTGGAGGGCGGAGACCGTGAGGTACATGCCGGCCGCCCCGGCCTCGGTCGTGTCGATGTCCTTGCCGTAGGTCTTCATCACGGCCTCGAAGCGGCGGATCGCCGGGTCGTCCGAACCGAGCGGGGCGGACGCCGTGACTGTCATCCCCTCCAGGAAGTCGCCGGGCACGGCTTCGCGGGTCGCGTCGGTGATGCAGTGCGCGATGGCCGCGAGCGGCCCGTCGTACCCGACCGCGCGCAGTCCGTTGAAGGCGCTGATGCAGAAGGCGTCGCTGCCCACCACCTGCACGATCCCGGGGTCGCCGCCGACGATGCTCTGCATCTGCGGCGTCATGTCGGCCGTGCCCGGCGGGACCAGGATGACGTCGAGCGCGATGCCCTGCTTCTCGAACTGAGGCCTGGTGAGCTGGTAGAGACCGGTGGTGACGGGCAGGTCGATCGCGATGACCGTGACCTTCTTGGCGCCCTCGTCCTTGGCCACCTTGATCGGCATGGTGACCAGGGGGAAGAACTGGTCACTGAGGGCGAAGGTCGACTCGCCGTCGGCGAGCGACCCGGCGCCGTTGGCGGTGTAGGACATCACCGGGACGTGCGCGGCGTGCAGCGGCGCCCAGATCTGCTCCCCGGCCCCGGAGGAGCCCACGACGACGGCGGTGACGTTCTCCTCGATCATCCGGTTCGCGCAGTCGGTGGCCTTGGCCGGGTCGGCCAGCGCCTCGCACTGCACCAGTTCGATGGGCCGGCCCGCGATGCCGGAGCCGTGCTCGTTGAGGTACTTGACGGTGGCCTCGGCGGTGGTGAACTCGTAGGACAGGTCCGCGGCGGGGCCCTGCCCGTCCGAGACGATACCGATCTTCACCGGGTCGCCCTTTGCCTGGGCCACCGGGCCCAGGATCTCGGCGGTGGTCCCGGTGTCGCCCGCCGTCCCGCTGCCCTCGTTGTCGTCACTGTCACCACAGCCGGCGAGGAACAGGCTCCCGGCCAGGGCGCCTAACGCCCCTAACGCGGCTAAGCGCACGCCTACCGGCTGTCCCGGTTGCCGCCTGCGCGTCAACCTATCGAGCAGGATCCCCGACTTCTGCATGTTGATGTCCCTCGTCTCGCGTTGGGTGTGCTGTACCGCCGCCGGCCGGGACGGTGTGGTTCGTGGCGAGACCACAGGTCCCCGGGTCACCCGCCGCCGGCACGGTCGAGTTCCCGGCCAGCCGATCCCGTCGAATCGGACCGCCGGTCCGGTATGCAGGGAGCCACCGTACGGACCACCGGTCCGCCTCACAAGCGGAATCCGAAGAAAGACGCAGGTGACGATGGTCTGAACGGGCGAGCCGAGGCGGACGGATCGCTGCCGGTGGCCGTTCGGCGACCCGCACGGCGACGGCGGCTGCCCGGATACTGGGCGTGGGTGATGCGCCCGTGGACGAGTCCGCCGGGTAGCGGTCGCGTTATCTGACGTTCCCGTGGCCCGGGTCAGATCGCCACGCCGTCGATCTTCAGCTGGATCATCTCGTCGTCCGACCAGCCCAGCTCCCGCAGGATTTCGTCGGTGTGCTCGGCGAAACGCGACGCGCGGCCGAGTTCCGCGGGTGTCTCGTCGAACTGGACGGAGTTCACGACGAGCTCACGAGATCACCGCTGGGGTGTCGTGGGTGGTGCCGAGGTAGGCATCGGCGACGGCCCGGCTGGCGCGGATCTCGGCCGGGGTGCCTTCGGCGATGACCGTTCCGAAGTCAAGCACATAGATGTAGTCGCAGACGCCGAGCACGAGGGCGATGTCGTGGTCGACGAGCAGCAGTCCGACGCCGGACCGGCCGATCGCCTGGATGCGCCTGCCGAGCCACGCGGTCTCGGTGGAGTCGAGTCCCGCGGCCGGTTCGTCGAGCAGGAGGATCCGGGGGCCGGTGGCACAGGCACGGGCGATCGAGACCAACTGGCGTTCACCCTGGCTGAGCTCACCGGCGGGCCGGTCGGCCCGGTCACCGATGCCGACGAGGTCGAGCGCGGCGTGCAGGGCACGGTGAAGCCCCTCGCCGCGGGTGCCGAACAGGGCGGCGCCGACGTTCTCCTCGACGGTGAGGTCGTCGTAGAGCTCGAGGGACTGGAAGGTCCGGGCCAGGCCGCGCCGCACGAGCTGGTGCGGCGCCAGCTGGTCGATGCGCTGCCCGCCGAACCGCACCTCGCCCTGCGCTCGGGTGAAGCCGGTGACCGCGTCGATCACGCTGGTCTTGCCCGCGCCGTTCGGGCCGATCAGGCCGACGATCCGCCCGGCTGGCACCCCCAGCGAGACGTCCGAGACCGCGACCGTGCCGCCGTAGCGCACGGTGAGCCCGGTGACGTCGAGACCCGGCGCCCCTCCCACCGCCGCGTCCACAGCGGTGCCGGCGTCCACAGTGGTGCCGGCTTCCGGGGCAGCTGCCGTCTCCGAGGTCGCGTCCGCCCTTGCGACCGCCGCCGGCTTCCCCCCGGTCGGAGCGTGCTGCGCCGCCATGTCCTGTACTGCCGCGTCCCCCGCTGCCACGCTCTGTGCCGGCGCGGACGGTGCCGGCTTTCCGCCGATCCGGCTCCGTCCGCCGCGAAGGCGGGCCAGGCGATCGGCGAGGTGGTGGCCGGCGCTGGCCGCCCCCTCGGGGTGGACGAGGACGACGGCGACCACCCCGAGCCCGGAGAGGACGGGGAACCAGTCCCCGAGGTCGACCCACCGGTCCAGGGCGATGAAGATGATGCCGGTCCCGGCCGTCACGCCGGCGAGAATGCCGCCGTACACCGAGGTCACTCCGGCGAGGTACGCCGTCGACAGCAGAGTCAGGCCACTGATCGCGGTGAACGATTCGTAGGTGACCGTGCTCTGCCGGTAGGCGAGCAGGCTGCCGCCGAGACCGGCGATGAAGGACGCCAGCGCGAAGCTCGCGACCTTGATGAGCACGACGTTCACGCCGATGCCGGCCGCGGACCGCTCGTTGGCGCGGACGGCGAGCATGGCCGACCCCAGCGCGCTTCTCCGCAGGCGGGCGACGCCCCACGCGGTGGCGACGAGCACGGCCAGGCAGAGCAGACCGAACTGGACGCGGGGGAACGCGTGACCGGTGCCGATGCTCAGGTCGAGGCCGAACAGCGAGGGCTGGGTCACCAGGGCGCCGCTGGCGCTGACGATGTCGGTGTTGCGGAACCAGACGGCCTCGATGGCGTGGGCGAGGGCGAGGGTGACGACCCCGAGGGTCAGGCCGCGCAGCCGCAGGGCGGGCAGCCCGACGAGCACACCGAGGACGGTGGCGACCAGGGCGGCCAGCAGCGGCGCGAACGGGAACGGCACATGCCAGCTCCGGGTGAGGCCGGACAGGGTGAAGGCGGCGCTGCCGGCGAGGGCGAGCTGGGCCAGCGACACCTGGCCGGCGTAGCCGGTGACGACGACGAGGGACAGTCCGATGACGGCCGCGATGAACGTGCCGATGACGGCGCTGCGCCAGGTTCCGTCGGTGGCGAGCAGCGCGATGACGCCGATCAGGGTGCCGATGACGGTCGGCAGGAGCAGCGAACGTGGCCGGGGCGCCCGGCCTAGGGGCTGGCGGACGAGAGTGCCACGCACGGGCAGGCCCCGTCCGGTGGCCAGCAGCGCCACCAGGATCACCACCAGTGGCACCAGCTCCGCCGACCCGCTCTGCGGCAGCCAGGAATGGTTCGCGGCCAGCGCGATCGCCTCCGCCTGGAGCATGCCGATGGCAAGCCCGGCGGCGGCGGCCGGAAGCAGATGCTGGAAGCCACCGACGACCGTGGCGGCCAGCGCCGGAACGACGAACAGGGTGTAGGTGGCCGGCGCGAGCGGGGTCAACGGGGCGATGAGGATCCCGGCCGCGCCGGCGACCGCGCTGCTGATCATCCAGTTGAGCAGGGCCACCCGGTCGGGGTTCACGCCGCTCACGTACGCGCCGGTCTGCGACTCGGCGGTCGCCCGGGTCAGCAGGCCGAATCGGGTGAAGCGGTAGACGGCGGTCAGCGCGAGGGTCAGCACCAGCACTGACAACGCGAGGTAGAAGCGGTCGGAGAGCACGGTCAACGAGCCGAGCCGCCAGCGTTCTCCCGGGAAGATCGTCTTGACGCTGACCGGTGCCACGCCGACCCGGATCACCAACAGCGACTGGATCACGAGGAGAACACCCAGGGAGGCGACTGCTCTGGCCAGCGGCGGCGCCTCGCGCAGCTGTCGGAACACCAGGAGGTAGAGCAGCGCGCCGAGCAGCGCGCCGATCGCGAGGGCGGTCGGCGCCGCCGCGGCGAAGCCCAGCGGCCTGCCGAGGCCGACCGACGTCGGCAGGCCGGGCACGAGCACGAGCAGCTCGCCGTCCCGCAACCAGGCGTACGTGTAGGCGACGTAGGAAGCGATCGCTCCGGTCGCGAAGTTGATGACACCCGAGCTGCGGTAGGTCAGCACGAGTGCCACGGCCAACGCCGCGAACACCCCTCCGTTGCCGAGCCCGAGGAGGAGCGAGGCGACATGATCCATGACGATCTCCCGACGTCGTCCCGGTCGAGGGCTGTGACAGCGAGCTGGCCGTCGTCTCAGTCCTCGATCGGCGTCACTCCGACCGCCTCGTACGTGGTGGGCCGGCCCTTCCCGTCGAGGGTCGTGAGGAGACCGCCCCGGGAGCATTCCGACGGGGATGCCGGATACGCCTTGCCGTTGCAGCGGAACCGCAGTCCGGTCGCGCCCGGCAGGTCCTTCTCCGGCATTGCCTTGATCTTGGCCGTGACGGTGGCCGGGGTGATGTCCCCAGTGATCCCCTCGAGCGCGGAGTGGAAGGCGGAGACCGTGAGGTACATGGCCGCCGCGCCGGCCTCGGTGACATCGATGTCCTTGCCGTAGGTCTCCACCACGGCGTTGAAGAGGCGGATCGCCGGGTCGTCCGAGCCGATCGGGGCGGTCGCGGTGATCGTCATGCCTTCCAGGAAGTCGCCGGGCACGGCTTCGCGGGTCGCGTCGCTGACGCAGTGCGCGATGGCCGTGCGCGGCCCGTCGTACCCGACCGCGCGCAGTCCGTTGAAGGCGCTGATGCAGAAGGCGTCGCTGCCGACCACGTGCACGATCCCGGGGTCGCCGCTGATGATGCTCTGCATCTGCGGCGTCATGTCGGCGGTGCCCGGCGGGATCAGGATGACGTCGAGCGCGAGGCCCTGCTTCTCGAGCTGAGGCCTGATGATCTGGAAGAGGCCTTTGGTGATGGGCAGGTCGATCGCGATGGCCGTCACCTTCTTGGCGCCCTCGTCCTTGGCGACCTTGACCGGCAGGGTGACCAGGGGGAAGAACTGGTCGGCCAGGACGAAGGTCGACTCGCGGTCGCCCAGCGACCCGGCGCCGTTGGCGGTGTAGAACATCACCGGGACGTGCGCGGCGTGCAGCGGCGCCCAGATCTGCTCCCCGGCCCCGGCCGAGCCGACGACGACGGCGGCGACGTTCTCCTCGACCATCCGGTTCGCGCAGTCGGTGGCCTTGGCCGGGTCGGCCAGCGCCTCGCACTCCACCAGCTCGATGGGCCGGCCCGCGATTCCGGAGCGGTGTTCGTTCAGGTATTTGACGGTCGCCTCGGAGACCTTGAACTCGTAGGAGAGGTCCGCGGCGGGGCCCTTGCCGTCCGAGATGATTCCGATCTTCACCGGGTCACCTTTTGCCTGCGCCACCGGGCCCAGAACTTCGGCGGCGGTCCCGGTGTCGCCCGCCGTCCCGCTGCTCCCGTTGTCGTCGCTGTCGCCGCAACCGGCGAGGAACAGGCTCGCGGCCAGAGCGCCTAAAGCTCCTAACGCGGCTAAGCGCACGCCCACCGGCTGTCGCGGTTGCCGTCCGCATGCCGACCTGCCGAGCAGGATCCCCGAATTCCGCATGTTGATGTCCCTCGTCTCGAGATAGGTGATCTGTACTTCCGTCGGCCGGGACGGTGTGGTTCGTGGCGAGATCGCAGGCCGCCGGGCCGCACCCGCCTGGCGGTGCGGCCGGGTCCCCGGCCGGTCGATCTGTCGAGTCGGACCTCCGGTCCGATATGAACGGCCACGGTAAGGACCGCCTGTCCGTTTCACAAGCGGAATCTGGAGAAATATGCAGGTGGCGATGCTCCGAGTTGACGGGCTGAGGCGAGCGGACCGCTGCCGCCACACATTCGGTGATGCGCGCGGCGGCACACCGGAATCAGGTTCTGGGCACACGGGAAAGCCGGTCAGCCCGGCGGTGAGCGACATCGACGTCGGCGTCTGCCGGCACATTCTGAAACGGCCCGGGAACCGGTGTGGGTTGCGGTGAGCCTCTCCGTGGAGAGTTTTCGGTGTCGGATGGGTGACGGCAGTACTTCCGATCATGTGATCGGTGCTTACGGTGCGGTGCGTGGCGGGTTTCTCAGCGGCAGGCGGCGAGTAGTGGGCGAATGCGCGGGGTTCGCCGACCGGGCGCAGACCGGGGGCCTGGTGCTGATCGGGTGGGTGATACCTCGGACTTTCCCGCGGCCCGGGTCAGGTTGCCACGCCGTCGATCTTCAGCTGGATCATCTCCTCCTCCGACCAACCCAGCTCCTGCAGGATCTCGTCGGTGTGCTCGGCGAAGCGCGGCGCGCGGCCGAGGTCTGCGGGTGTCTCGTCGAACTGGACGGGGTTCGCGACGAGCTCACGGTTCCTGCCCTCGGCGTCGACGAGGGTTCCTATGTTTCCGTTGGCGCGCAGCGAAACGTCCTGGCCGACGTCCCAGGCGTCCTGGACCACGGCCCACTGGCCCTTCATCCCCTCGACGGTTTTGAGCCATTCGGAGTAGGTCAGGGAGGCGATGATCTCGGCTACCAGATCGGCGGCCTCCGCGGCGTTCATCATGATCTTCTCGGTCGAGTTGAACCGTTCGTCCTCGGCGAGCTCCGGGCGCCCGACGACCGTGCAGAACTCCGGCCAGTACACCCCCGGCTGGAGCATCGACAGCTGGAGCCACCGGTCGTCCGCGGTCCGGAAGGCGCCGATCAGCGGGTTCGTCGGCGCGCCGTGCCGGGGCTCCTCGACGTCCGGCAGCGGCCCGCCGGCCAGCAGGGCCAGGTTCACCGAGAACTGGGTGGTCCATGCTCCGACGCCGAGCAGGGACACGTCCACCACCGAGGGCTCACCGGTCGCCGCGCGCCGGTAGAGGGCCGCGGCGATGCCGCCGGCGATCGTCAGCCCGCCCATCGAATCGCCGTAGGCGCCGGCTGGCATCTTCGTCATCCGCTCGGCTCCGGGTGGGGTGACGCCCGACGCGCTGCCGCCCCGGGCCCAGAACGCGGTGCCGTCGTACCCGCCCTTGTCACGCTCCGGGCCACGCTGGCCGAAACCGCTGCCCCGCACATAGATGATGTTGGGATTGATTGCCCTGATGTCCTCGAGGTCGATCTTCAGTCGGGACCGTGACCTGGGCAGGAAGTTCGTCACGAACACGTCGGCCCGCGCGACGAGCTTCTCCAGAACGACGCGCGCGCCGGGTTTTTCGAGCGCGAGCCCGATGCTGCGTTTGCCGCGGTTGGGGGCCTCCATGATGGGAAAGAACGTGTTTCCGTTGCTGGAGACATCGAGACCCAGCAGCCGGATCAGCCCGCGTTGGGCGTCGCCGTACTCGGCGTGTTCGACCTTGATCACGTCCGCGCCCCAGTCGGCCAGAACAGCTCCGGAGGCGGGGACGAAAGTGTATTGGGCGACCTCCAGTACTCGGACGCCCTCCATCGGTCGAGCCATCTGCGCCGCCTCCCGTCGCGCCACGTCGGTACCGATATATCCCACCGGCCCCCACGGCCTGTCAACTGCGTCTTTGTATTTAGTTGCCGAGCAGTCCCTCATCCGTCCGGATGCTCCATTACTTGTCGCAAAGCAGATTCAGGCCCGCCCGGGCCTGTTTGTTGATCCGAAAGTGGTCCGTGTGCGGAGCTTGTCGGGTGGCGGTCGGCTCCACCGTTCCAGGCCCCGTTCACCCGCTCGAAGTCCGGTCGGCCGCCAACTGCGAGCGGGGCTGGACACCCTCGTGTGGCGCGCTCGGCCGACGCCGGTGAGCTCGCGCGCGGTCCTCGGTGAAATCGTCGGAAAGTGCTCCTGACCTGCTGGAACGATTCTGGCTGCGCGGCCAGGGTGAGGTTGCCTGCGGCCTCGTCAACCTTCCGTCCGGCCAGCTCCTGTCCGCGGGATCCGCGCCGGGTGTCGAGATGGGAGTGGACACATCGAGATAAGGCTTCTAATCTTGTCAATGTTAGCGTCCGAAGATCGTTTATAATCTGGTCGGCGGCTGCGGCCATCCAGGGGGCGGCCCTCGGCGAGTCGGCAGACGGTGTCGGAAAGGGCGACTCCGTCTCCGGTCGCAGTGGTGGGCGAGTTCCGGATCGCGCAGAACTGACGGGCGCCGGCGCGGTGTTTGCTGGCGGTTGCGTATTTTCCGTCGGAGTTCGACAGAGAGCAAACGGCATTCTGGTTCCGTAAGGTGCCGTGCGTCGTGGCTGCGTGCCGGTGAACCACGGCAGGACGCCGGGGTGATTTCCTCGGCACCGTGCCGCCGGTGACAGCTCAGCACGGTGAACTTCCCGGTCCGGGCGTAGTGCACCCGGCCCAATCCTCCCTTGACCCGGATTCCGGTTTCGTGACCGACGACTCGGAGCGGTCGGACGGTCGCCGGCTCCCGCGCGCCGCCGGTGGGTCCTGACCCGGACCAGAACCTGACGATCCGCGAGCCCTGTCCACTTACCTGACCTGTCTGTGTTGCGACGGCGAGAACGGAGGAAAGCCGTGCCCGACGACACCGAGGTCCACCGGTTCCCTTTCGGTCCATCGGCCGGCCTCGAAGTCCATCCCCTGTGGGCGAAGATCCGCCGGGAGGAACCGGTCGCCCGGGTACGGCTGCCCTACGGCGGCGAGGGATGGCTGGTCACCCGCTATGACGACATGAAGCAGGCGCTTTCCGACCCGCGACTCAGCCGCGCCGCGGCCGTCGGTCGGGAGGACGTCCCACGGACCACCCCGCGGCCGGCGCAGCCGTCCGCGCTGCTGAGCATGGACCCGCCGGAGCACACCCGGTTACGCCTGCTGATCTCCAGAGCCTTCACCGGCCGCCGCGTCGAGCAGTTACGCCCTCGTGCCCAGGAGATCGTCGAGGCACACCTGGAGCAGATCGAGCGATCGGGGCCGCCCGCCGATCTCGTTCGGGGCTTCGCCCTGCCGCTGCCGGTCACGCTGATCTGCGAGATGCTCGGCGTGCCGCCGGAAGATCAGCACCGGTTCCGTGAGTTCGCCGACGTCATGCTGTCGACGACCGCCTACACCGAGGAACAGGTCGTCGACGCCCGGGCGAGGCTCGCGGGCTACCTCGCCGAGCTGGTGGCCCTCCGTCGGGCGCACCCGACGGACGACCTGCTGGGTGCTCTGGTCGCCGCGCGGGACGACGAGGATCGGCTCAGCGAGGAGGAGCTGATCGACATCGGCATCACCCTGCTGATCGCCGGTCACGAGACCACCGCGAGTGAGCTGTCCAACTTCATCTACGTGCTGCTCACCGAGCCCGGGCACTGGGAGGCGCTGCGTGCGCGGCCCGAGCTGATACCCGGCGCGGTGGAGGAGCTGCTGCGACACGTCCAGCTGTCCACCGGCGGCAACAACCCCCGGGTGGCCACCGAGGACGTCCAGCTGGGCGACGTCACGGTGTCGGCCGGCGAGGCCGTGATCGTGTTCGCGCAGTCCGCGAACCGCGACGAGGCCGTCTTCGACCATCCGGACGAACTGGATCTCACTCGTCACCCCAACCATCACCTTGCCTTCGGGTACGGCACGCACTACTGCCTCGGAGCCCAGCTGGGCCGGATGGAGCTGCAGGTCGCGCTGGCCGCGTTGCTGCGCCGGTTCCCCTCGCTGCGGCTGGGCGTGCCGGTCGAGGAACTGCCATGGAAGTCCGGCCTGCTCGTGCGGGCCCCGGAGTCGCTCCCGGTCGAGTGGTAGGGCGGTCACGTTGACAGAGCAGCCGAAAGAGCCGACGGAGCAGCCGAAAGAGCTGACAGTGCAGCCGAACGGAACCGAACCGAACTGGAAACCGGTCGGCGACGACCTGTTCGCCGTCCTGTGTCCCCCCTGCCGGCAGCTCGGGCGCTGCCGGATGGGGATGGAAGAAGAGACGCTGGCCGCGGACGGGTCGGCCCACTACCGCCTGCGCTGCGGCCCGGAGCACGAAGGCGGCCCGGGTGTGGCGCACGGGGGCTGGATCTCGGGCGTGTTCGTCGAGATCGTGGGCCACCTCGCCGTGCAGATGGAACAGCTCGCGGTGACGGGGGCGCTGAGCGTCACCTACCGCAAGCCGGTGCCGATCAACCGGCCGCTGACCGCGCGGGCCTGGCTCGCCGGGAAGGACGGCGGGAAATGGACCGTCGAGGGCAGCATCCACCTCGCGTCGAGCGGCACTGAGCTCGCGCACGCGACGGCGCTCCTGGTCGAACGCGAGATGAGCCATTACACGCGGGCCCGGGAGTGGCTCGGCCGCGAGGAGGCGGGCTCAGATGGCACTGCGTGACGTCGCGATCGTCGGGCTGCACGCCACCGAACAGGCGCGCCGGCTGCCGCACCGCACCGCGCTCGATCTCGCGCAGGAGGCCGTCTTCGGCGCGATCGCCGACGCCGGCCTGCGGCCCGCGGATGTCGACGGGGTCGCCGCGGACTGGCCCGGCCCCGGCGGGACGGTCGACGAGAGCGCCTCGTGGTCGCGCTCCCTGGGGCGGTCACTCAACTGGGTCGGCGAGGGGATGCTCGACACGGCCGGTGCCCGCGGCGTGATGAAGGCCGCCGCCGCGATCGCCGCGGGCCTGTGCGACGTCGCCGTCGTCGGCGGCGGGCTGTCGGGCCGGTTCGGCGGCCGCGGGCCGGTGGGCGTGGCGGTGGCGGAGGTCGAGTTCGTCGACGTCTGGGGCGCCTACTCCATTCCCCTGTTCGCCCTGGTCGCCCAGGGGTACATGCGCCGGTTCGGGACCACCCCGGAGCAGCTGGCGACCGTCGCCGCCACGATCCGGAACAACGGCTCGTCGAACCCCGAGGCGATGATGTACGGCAAGGGCCCGTACACGGTCGACGACATCCTGGCCTCGCCCCTGGTGGCGACGCCGTTCCACCTGCTCGACGTGTGCATCACCGGCGAGGGCGGCGGAGCCGTCGTGCTCACCTCGCTGGAACGGGCGCGTGATCTGCCCCATCAGCCGGTCGCCGTGCTCGGGGCCGGGATGGAGTTCGCCGGGAACCACGGCATGCCGCCGCTGGACTACCGGACGGTGGGCCGGCTGGGCGCCGCCGCGGCGCGGCGGGCGTTCGGGGCCGCGGGCGTCACGGCGCGCGACGCCGACGTGCTCGCCCTCTACGACCCCAACTCGTTCGAGCTCCTCAGGCAGCTCGAGGTGATCGGGCTGTGCGGCGAGGGGGAGGGCGGGGCCTTCGTCGACGACGGGCACATCGCCCTCGACGGCCGCTACCCGACCAATCCCGAGGGTGGCTGCCTGTCCTATTCCTGGAACGGAACCCAGCACATGACGCTGAAGGTGGCCGAGGCGGTCCGGCAGATCCGCGGCACGGCGGTCCACCAGGTGCCGGGGGCCGAGGTCGCCGTCGTGGCGAACGCCGGGTCCGGCACCCGGCACTACGAGGTCGTCGTCCTGGGGAAGGCCTGAAAATGACACGATCGACACCCACGCCCTCCGAGCTCTCCGTCGAGTTCTGGTCCGCCGCGGCGAAGCACCGCCTGGTCGTCCCGCACTGTGGGAGCTGCGGGATCCGGTACTTCCCTCCGGAACGCCTGTGCCCGGGGTGCGGCGCGCCCGGCTGGCACTACGTGGAGAGCACCGGGACGGGCCGGGTCGTGGCCCACACGGTCGTGCACCGGGCGCTGTCCCCGGACTTCGCGACCCCGTTCGTCCTCGCCACCGTCGAGGTCGACGGCGAGTGGACGATGCTGACCAACATCGTGGACTGCGACCCGGACCAGGTGGCCGTCGGCCTGCCGGTCCGGGTGCGGTTCCTCGACTGCGAGGGCGGCGCCCTGCCGTGCTTCGCCCCGGAGAGCAGCGCCGGGTCCCCGCCCGACCGGACGGGGCAGCGACCGTGACGGGGCTGTCGGGCGGCGGCGCCGAGCTGCCCCTGGCCGGCGTCCGGGTCGTCGACCTGTGCCGCGGCGGCGCGGAGCTCGCCTCGCGGGTGCTCGGCGACCTCGGCGCCGACGTCGTCCGGATCGAGCCGGCCGGAACCCTCGACGCCCCTGGTCGGGCGCCCGGTACGGACGTCCGGCACGAGACGCACAACTTCAACAAGCGTGCCCTGGCGCTCGATCTCGCGTCGGCCGGCGGCCGCGAGCGGTTACTGGGCCTGCTCGCGACGAGCGACATCGTCATCGAGGGGCTCGACGAGCCGCTCCCGGGCCATCTCGGCCTCGACGCGGGTGAGTTCCGGAGCCGGTTTCCCGCGCTCGTCGTTGTCTCCGTCACCGACTTCGGCCGGTCCGGGCCCTACCGGGACTGGGCCGGCACCGATGCCGTGCACGCCGCGCTCGCCGGCTTCCTCTCCCGCTCGGGGTTGCCCGGCTGGCCACCGCTGCTCCCACCGGCCGCCCTGCCCACGCAGTCCTCGGCGCTGGTCGCGGCGTGGTCGGCGCTGCTCGCCCACCACAACCGGCTGGTCACCGGTGTCGGCGACGACGTGGAGGTGTCGGTCTTCGAGAGCACCGTCCAGGTCATCGATCCCGGCTACGGGATGGCGGGTTCCGCGACGAGCGGCATCCCCACCTCCGACGGCCCCCGGGGCCGCCCGGCCGCCGGCCATCTCTACCCGGTGTTCCGCTGCGCGGACGGCTACGTCCGGCTGTGCATCCTCAAGCCCCGGCAGTGGCGGGCCGTGTTCGAGTGGATGGGCCGTCCCGCCCGGTTCGCGGACCCGGCGCTGGCGGACATGTCCCGGCGATTCGCCATCGCGGACGTCCTGCATCCGGCGATCGGTCGGCTGCTCGCCCACCGGAAACGCGACGAGGTCGCGGCCGAGCTCCAGCGGCTGGGGATTCCCGCGGCGGCGGTGCTCGACCTCACCGGGGTCCTGCGCGCGGACCACTTCGCCGCCCGCCGCACGTTCACCGGCGTCGCCACGCCGGAGGGGGAGATGCTCGTCCCGGACTGTCTGCTCGGGATCGACGGCCACCGGGCCGGCCTGCGCACACCGGCACCGCGGGCCGGTGAGTCGGTGGCTGAGCCGGCGGGTGAGCCGGCGGGCGAATCGGCGGGCGAGCCGCCGGACGGCGGGGCCCCCGGTGATCGTCCGCCGGCGGTGGCGGGACCCGATGCGGCCGGCACCACCGAGCCCCCCGCGGCCCCAGCGCCTCCTGCGCCTCAGGCGCCTCCCGCGCCGCGCCGGCCGCTCGACGGACTCCGGGTGCTCGATCTCGGCGTGATCGTCGTGGGTGGGGAGAGCGGGCGGCTCCTGGCCGACATGGGGGCCGAGGTGATCAAGATCGAGAGCGCCGCGTTCCCCGACGGCTCGCGGCAGTCGCTCACCGTGGAGCCGATCAGCCCCGTCTTCGCCTGGGGCAACCGCAACAAGGCGAGCCTGGGGCTGGACCTGCGCCACCCGCGTGGCCGGGCGCTGTTCCTGGAGCTCGCGCGGCAGTCCGACGTCGTGCTGTCGAACTTCAAGCCGGGGACGATGGAGAAGCTGGGGCTCGGTGTGGCCGAGCTGCACCGGGTCAACCCGCGGCTGGTGGTGGCCGATTCCAGTGCCTTCGGGGCGGACGGCCCGTGGGGCGACTGGCTCGGCTACGGCCCCCTCGTGCGCGCCGCGACCGGTATCAGCCTGCTGTGGCGGGACGACACCTCCGACGACCCGGATGGTCTCGCCGGTGATCCGGGCGGCTTCGCCGACGCGTCGACGATCTACCCGGACCACGTCGCGGCCCGGGTCGCGGCGATCGGCGTCCTGGCTCTGCTCGTCCGGCGGCGCAGCACCGGCCGTGGCGGGACCGTGAGCGTCGCCCAGGCCGAGGTCATCCTCGGCCAGAATCCCGACCTGTACGCCGCGGCGTCGCTCGGCCGGGCCGACGGCTCGCAGCGGCACGCACCGCGGGGCGTGTACCCGTGCGGCGGTGACGACGAGTGGGTCGTCGTCGACGCGCGGGACTCCGCCGACTGGCACCGGCTCGCCGTGGTGATCGGTGGCCCGTCCCTCGCCGCGGACCCGCGGTTCGCGACCACGCAGGACCGCCTCGCCCGCTCGGAGGAGATCGACGAGCTGATCGCGGCGTGGACCCGCCTGCGCCCGCCCCGCGCCGCGGCGTCCGAGCTCCAGGCGGCGGGCGTGCCGGCCGGGATGATGCTGCGGCTCACGGAGCTGCTGGACGACGAGCACCTCCGCGCGCGCGGGGCGTTCCGCACCGCGCGGCACCCGCTGATCCCGCGGCCGATGCCCAGCGAGAACACCCCCGCGCACTTCCGGAACATCCCGGACGTCGAGCTGCGCCCCGCGCCGATGCTCGGCGAGCACACCCGCCGGATCGCCCGCGAGCTGCTCGGCCTCGATGAGGGGGAAATCGAGCGCCTGGTCGACGAGGGTGTGCTACAGGAGACGACGCCTTCCACCCATTAGCTTTTCAGCAAACAATGGTCGTTCTGACCAGGCGCCGCTGTTCTCGAGATGGCTGTTGAGGATGGCGGCCAGCATTGCTATCCTTGTAAAGATATACGGTCATAAACCAGACACATAACCAGTACAGAGGTGGTCCGCGCACCTGCCATCCGACGGCAGGTGGCGGACACGTCTCGCGGACACCGATGTCCTCGGTACAGGGGGTCTCAACCTTGGCTCAAGGGGCGCGCTACACCAGCCTTGCTCCGACCACCCTCGCGGCGGGTTGGACCTTGGACCGACTTACGCCGACGAGCAGGCTTTTCGGTGCGAACGGGCTGCGCACCGGTCCCGACGGCCGCATATACATAGCCCAGGTGACCGGCAGTCAGATCAGCGCGCTGGACGTCGACACCGGGGCGGTGGAGGCCGTCAGCCCCAAGGGCGGCGACATCGTCGGCCCGGACGACGTCGCGTTCGACTCGGCCGGCAACATCTACGCGACCGAGTACATGGACGACCGGGTGAGCGCCCTCGGCACCGACGGCCGGGTCCGGGTCGTGGGCGAGGACATGCCCGCCGTCAACGGCATCACCGTGTACCAGGACCGGCTGTTCGTGAACGAGTGCCGGCCCGGCGGCCGGCTGATGGAGCTGCCGCTCGGCGGCGGCGCGCCCCGGGTGCTCGCGGACAACCTGGGCATGCCGAACGCCATGGAGGTCGGCCCGGACGGCTTTCTCTACTACCCGGCCATGGCCACCAACGACATCTGGCGTATTCACCCCGACGGCGGTGAGCCGCAGCGGGTCGCCGGCGATCTGGGTGTGCCGGACTCGGTGAAGTTCGACAACGCCGGATTCATCGTGTCCACCCAGGTACATACCGGCGAGGTGCTGCGCATCGACCCGCGCTCGGGCGATCGGGAGGTGCTCGCCAAACTCCAGCCCGGCCTCGACAACTGCACGTTCCTCGACGGCCGGCTGTTCGTCTCGAACTTCACCGGCGAGATCACCGAGGTGCTGGGCGGCGGCGAGACCCGGACCACGCTGCCCGGGGGCCTGAACTGGCCGCTGGACCTGACCCTCGACACGGACGGCACCCTTTACATCGCCGACGGCCCGTTCTTCTACGCGCTGAGCCCGGGTGGCTCCCCGCGAACCGTCGGCATGCTGTTCAGCCCCGGCAGCCCCGGTTTCGTCCGCGGGGTGACCACCACCGGGCCTGGCGAATTCATCGTCACCACGGGCAATGGCACGATCGCGCGCTTCCGGCCCGCGGAATTCGTGAGCGAGGTGCTGGCGGAGGGCCTGGACCAGCTCTACGGTGTCGCGATCGCGCCGGACGGCGCGGTGGTGGCGGCCGAGCTCGGCCGCGGCCGGGTGCTGGCGCTCCGAGCCGGCGAGATCGAGGTCCTCGCCACCGGACTGGACAAGCCGGTCGGCGTGACCTTCGGCTCCGACGGGGCCTGCCTGGTGTCCGAGGCCGGCGCCGGGCGGATCGTCTCGGTCGGCGGCCCACGCGCGGAGACCGTCGTCGACGGCCTGGACACGCCGCAGGGCATCCTGGCCCGGGGCGGGCGGCTGCTGATCGTCGACGCCGGCGCCAAGACGCTGCTCGACGTCGACCCGGGCACCGGGGCGCGCACCACGATCGCGCGCGACCTCCCCGTGGGCGCCCCGCCCGGCGTCACCCCCAAGCCGCTGCGCGGACAGCCGCCGTTCTCGGGGCCGCAGGGCCCGTTCGCCGGTATCGCCGCCGGCCCGGACGGCACCTTGTACGTCTCGGCGGACGCCGAGGGCAGCGTCCTGGCCCTCCGGCCGGAACGCTGAGCAGCCGCGCCGCGGCCATACCCACCCGGCCGATCGAAACTCCGCGGAGCCGGCCATGACCGGACCCGCCGTTCCCGACCGTGACCACGAGCAGGACCGAGGATCTCTCATGTACCGATCGCCCCTGGACCACTGTGAGCCGACGATCACCCCCGAGGTCGATCAGGAGGCGCTTCGCGACAAGTATCTCGCCGAGCGGGACCGGCGGCTGCGCACCGACGGCCAGAAGCAGTACGTCGAGTCCGGTGACGAGTTCGCCGAGTTCTACGAAGCCGATCCGCACACGCCGCTGACGCCCCGCACGCCGATCGACCTTGAGATCGAGGTGGTGATCCTCGGCGGCGGCTTCTCGGGACTGATCGCCGCGGACCGGTTACAGAAGAAGGGGATCTCCGACTTCAAGATCCTGGAGCTGGGTGGCGACTTCGGTGGCGTCTGGTACTGGAACCGGTATCCAGGCATCCAGATCGACTCGGACGCCTACTGCTATCTCCCGCTGCTCGAGGAGACCGGCTTCATCCCGAAGGAGAAGTTCTCCCACGGCGACGAGTGCTACGAGCACGCCCAGCGGATCGGGCGTCACCTGGGCGTCTACGACAAGACGCTGTTCCACACCATGGTCCAGTCGCTGGAGTGGGACGAGGAGATCGGGCGCTGGCGGATAGTCACCAACCGCGGTGACGACATCCGGACCAGGTTCATCATCATGTGCCAGGGGCCCTACAACCGGCCGAAGCTACCCGGCATCCCCGGCATCACCGACTTCAAGGGGCACACCTTCCACACCGCCCGCTGGGACTTCGACTACACCGGCGGTGACCTGCACGGCGGGCTGGACAAGATCGGCGACAAGCGGATCGCCGTGATCGGTACCGGCTCCAGCGGCGTCCAGGCGATCCCGCACCTGGCGCGCGGCGCGAAGCACCTGACGGTGTTCCAGCGGACGCCGTCCTACGTCTTCGAGCGTTCCAACTACCCGACCGATCCGGAATGGGTGGCGAGCCTGAAGCCCGGGTGGCGGGAGGAGCGCCAGCGCAACTTCCACAACGCGACCTTCGCGTTCTACTCACCGGGTGAGCCGGACAACATCTGCGACGCCTGGACCGAGGTCGCCCGTAACCTCGCGGCGCACCTCAACTCCACGAACGGCTGGGGCGCGCTGGCCGACCCCGTGAAGTTCATGGAGCTGCACGAGGCCGAGGACTACCGGGTCGCGGAGCGGATCCGGCAGCGGGTCGACCAGGTCGTCGGGGATCCGAAGACCGCGGAGCTCCTGAAGCCGTACTTCCGCATCCTGTGCAAGCGTCCGGTGTTCAACGACGACTACCTGCCGACCTTCAACCGGCCGAACGTCACCCTCGTCGACGTGTCGGAGTCCAAGGGCGTCGAGCGGATCACCGAGCGTGGGGTCGTCGCCAACGGCATCGAACACGAGGTTGACTGCATCGTGTTCGCCAGCGGCTTCGAGATCACCGGAGCTCTCGACCGGCAGCTGGACATCAGGCCACTCGCGGGCCGGGACGGGCGATCGCTTTACGACCACTGGGGCAAGGGCTTCCGCACGCTGCACGGCATCATGGCGCACGGTTTCCCCAACTACTTCGCCACCGGCTTCATCCAGGGCGGGGTCACCGCGTCCACGACCAAGATGTTCGAGCAGCAGGCCGACCACATCGCCTACATCCTCGGGGAGGCGAAGGCGCGCGGGGCGACGATCGTGGAGCCCACCGCCGAGGCCGAGGAGGGCTGGGTCCGGACCATCCGCGACAACAAGATCGACAACACCAGGTTCGTCACCGAGTGCACCCCCGGCTACTACAACAGCGAGGGTGAGTCGAACGCCCGGTGGTTCCTCGGCGAGCCCTACGGGCCCGGCTTCTACGCCTTCGAGGAACTGCTGCAGGAGTGGCGCGACGCCGGCGACCTGGCCGGCCTGGTCCTCAGAGACTGAGACTCGCTGCTGACGTTCCGCCGTTCCGCCGTTCCGCCGCTCTGTGGTTCCGTGGTTCCCTGGTTCCGCGGTGGCGGTCGCGCGGTTCGCGTGTGCCATCCGCTGCTCGCCGCTCGCTGCCCGCTGTCGGGGAGCGAGCGGCGGCACGGTGAGCCCGAGAGGAGAAACTGGAAAGAGCGGGGGAGAGCGGAGGTGGAGGCCGTGGACGATCCGCACGTCCATGTCGAGTGGAGCGTGCCGGACACCAGCGCCCACGTCCGCGCGGTGACGACCTCGGTGTTCGGACTCGTCGGCGACTCCCCGCGCACGGTGCGGGCGGGATGCGGCGCGCAGGTCCCGTACGCCTCGACCTCTCCCCAGCCCGAACGCGTCACCTGTCTGCCGTGCCGGGAGCACGCCCGGGAACGGCACCTGGTTTACGCCGTCAGCATCGAGCAGTCGGCGGGGCTGCTCGGCACCGGCCCCGACGACGTCCAGACGGTTCTCGCCGCCGCCCGCAGGCTGCGTGAGATCGCCGACCGTTTCGCGCACTGACCCGTTCGGTCGCGTGGGCGGCTTCGCGCGCTGAGCGGAGTCAGCCCAGCCGCTGTGCCAGGGCGGGGAAAAGGCGCAGGGCGTTGCCACGGGCGATCGCCGCGCGTGCCGGGGCGTCCAGCGCCGGGTCGGCGCGCAGCGCCGCGAGGCCCTCGCCGACGGTCGCCGCGGGGATGGCGTTGTAGTCGGAGCCGTAGAGGATCAGCCCGGCGCCGGCGGCCGCGAGGAGGCTCGGCGTGGCGTACGGGGACATCGGCCCGGCCGTGTCGTACCAGAACCGGCGTACCGCGGCCCGGATGGCTCCCGGGTCGGCGCCGTAGCCGAGGCCGCGGCCCAGCGCCAGGCGGCCCGCCAGGTAGGGGAAGGCGCCGCCGCCGTGCGCGAGGATCCACCGGATCCGCGGGAAGCGGTCGAGCGCACCGGACACGGTGAGCTGCACGGCGGCGCGGGTGGTGTCCGCCATGAAGTCCACGACGAAGGACGGCACCGCGATCGGGGACGCACCGGGCAGGTCGAACGGGTGCACCAGCACGACCGCGTCCCGGTCGTTCAGGGCCGCCAGGAGCGGATCCAGAGCCGGGTCGCCGAGATACCGGGTGCCGGCGTGCGCGGTCAGCAGCACCCCGTCAGGCGCCTGACCTCCGTACACCCGCTCGATCTCGGCGACGGCGTCGTTCGGCTCCAGGTACGGGGCGCTGGCCAACCAGCCGAAGCGGGCCGGCTGCTCGCGGGCGAGCGCGCCCAGGCTGTCGTTCGCGATGGCGGCCAGCTCCGCCGCCTGCCCGGCGGTCGGGGTGAACGCGGTCGGCACCGGCGCGGACAGGACGGCGAGCTGGATGCCGTGCTGGTCCATGGTGGCGAGGGTGGTACCGAGATCCCACTGCGCGAACAGCGGGCCGCCCGCCGGCGGGAGCATGCCGTGCTCCACCAGCCAGGACCGGACCGGCGCCGGCATGGCGTGGTGGTGCACGTCGATCCGCGGCGGCAGGTCCCCCGCGGGCTGGGCGGGGCCGCCCGGACGCGCCGCGGCCGCGGCCACGCCGCTCGTCAGGACCGCCGTGGGGACGGCGCTGGCCGCGGCCAGGAACAGCCCGCGACGAGAGGGAACGCGACCCGGGCCCGCGGATTCGGGTACGGGAACAACGTCGGGTACGGGAAGTACGTGGTGGTCGAACATTGCTGGTGCCGTCCTCTCCGGGACGCCTGTCTGAAGGCAGGCTTGTCCAGCGCCCCGGGCCGGCTTTTGCGGAATCGCCGCCGGTTGCCGCCGGAAATCCTCGGTGGCGAACGGGAACGGCAGCACAGAAGCATGGTCACGGGCGCGGGAAGAATTACGCCAGGTGTCGGTAACCGGCCGCGGATCAGTGGGAAACTCCTGGGTGGCGTCTTCGATGGCCTGCTCGAGCACCCTGCGCCTGGTCGGCACCCGTACCCATGTGAACCCCCGACACGGAAAGAAACGAAGCGCCCGGTGCACATGCCTGCCGCGGGCCTCGAGATGGACGACGGCATGCGACCTTCGTCGATCACCGTAAAGAGATGATAGGTCCGTCATCCGTGTTGGGGAAGGTTTTTTGGTGACTCTGGGAGTTCTCCGCGCTTTCAGGATGGTCACGGCGAAACGCGGCGGTGACCGCCCCGCCGTTTGGCGGAAAGCCCGGGTTCCAGGCCCGTCCGATCCGTTCCTCCGACGGCCCGATCCTCGCCGACACCCGGCAGAGGGCCGAGGCCGTGCCGGACCTGTGGAGGAAGCCTCAGCCGTCCAGCCGCAGGAGACCCGCCACGGTCTGCCGGAATCCGCACCGCTCGTAGAAGGGGCCCAGGTGTGGTTCGTAGTCGACGTGCAGCCACTTGGCACCGCAAGCCCTCGCCTCGACCGCGGCAGCCTGCACCAGACGTATCCCGAGCCCCCGGCGACGCTCGTTCGGGTGCACGGTCGTGTCCAGCAGGAAAGCGTGCAGGCCACCGTCACCGACGACGTTGACGAATCCGGCCAGGCGTCCTCCTCGACGCGCCGCGACCCACGTCAGGCTGCGGGCCGGTATCGGCGCAAAGGACATCGGTCCGCGGTCCGGCCACGATGCGCCGAAAAGCTCGTTGAGCTCCACGTCCGTCAGATCGGGACGTACCACCAGTACCGAACCGTCAGCCTGGGAAAAATCATCCGGCGCCATGCGGGGCAGCCTGCCACGCGAGCCGAGTGTCGTGGGCTGGCCACGTGGCTCGTCGAAGACCCGCCGCGCCGTTCCTCCGACCAGCAGGCGACGAGCCTGACCGCATGAGCGGGATCCTCGCCGGCTGGGGAGTCAGATCGGCCAGTCGAGCTGTGAGTCGGGGATGCCGTGGGCGCGGCCGTATTCCTGGGCCTCGGCGCGTCCCTGTGGGTCCCCCCGTCGGTAGCGGATGACCCGGCCGGGGAAAACGATGAAGCTGTCCTGAGTGGTGTGTAGGTCCACGTACCATCCAGGCGTGTCCAGGGCGTCGCTCAGTCGAGTCGCCAGTGCCTCGGCTTCGGTGTCGGCGACGTCGAAGAAGACCAGCGTCCAGACAGGTGGCTGGTCGGCGGTGACATTCCCTGGCGCCGACCGTTGGATCTTCTGGACGATGAGCGACAGGTCGTCCAGGACGGTCCCGACGCGCAGGCTCTCCGCGATCAGCACTCCGGCGGCCACTGGCGTACTCCCTCGGGTCAGGTCCAGCTGATGGTGTCGGGTGTATGGGGATATCGAGCCGTCGCCGTTACCGCCTCGGCTCTGGGTATGGCGAGCAGGGCCGCGTCGCCCTTTCGCGGCGGCGCAGGGATGTTCGCCGTCCCGGAGAGCTAGCCTGGACCTGTGGAGCGGCTCGGCGCGGGTCGTGACTCCGACATCTTCGTCCACGGGTCGGGCACTGTTCTACGGCGCTACCGTGACGGTAGATCCGCGGCGGCGGAGGCAGAGGTGCTCCGGCGCCTGCGCAGGTTGGGCTATCCCGTCCCGGGTCGGCGGGTCTGGACGCGGCGATGACGGCGCTGATCCTGGCGCAGGTGGCGGTGACCCCTGGGACGTTGCCGGGTTCCGTGGAGCGGGCCGGGTCGTTGCGCGACGGGGTGATCGTCGCGCTACGCGCCTTCGCCTCGGCGGTCTCGACCCCGTACGCTGCACACCTCGCCGAGGCCGAGATCCTCCGCCGCCGAGACCCGCGCCAGACGCCCGGCGAACTCGCCCACCTGGCCGCCGCGGTCATCCTCGCCCGATCCGCCAGCCCGTCGCCCTGAGGCTGCGGAGAGGAAGGCCCTGGCGGGTGGGACGGAAAGATCGCTACGGACGAATGCGTCGAAGTGGCCGCAACCCGGCAGCTCAACGACGACGGCTCTGGCCAGTCGGTCGGCCGTCCGCCGAATGCTCGCCAGCCGGGGATCGTGTTCTCCCGCGAGCATGACGGCTTCCCCTGCCCAAGGATCTCGGGGATCTTCCTCGGAGCCTTCTCGAACCGCAAAGCTATTAGGCGCGTTCGTCGGCGTACCCGGTGCCGTGGCGGCGGCCCCGGGAGTCCAGTGCGGACCGGCGTGCGAACCATGCTCGACCGGGACGTCGACGGGCCGGTGGCCGGGGAGCGGGCGGGCATGGTCTGATGATGGTGGTGGGTCCGGACACGGACCGCTCTGTTCCCGTCCTTGTCCCGGCCTGACGGTGGTGACCTTGACCAGCGACATCGACCGCTGGCTGCGGCGGTTCCACCGCGGCAGCGAGACGGGCCCCCGGCTCGTGTGCCTCCCGCACGCCGGCGGCGCGTCCACCTTCTTTCACCCGCTGTCCGCGGCGCTGGCGGAGGTCGCCGAGGTCTGCGCCGTGCAGTACCCGGGCCGGCAGGACCGGCTGGCCGAGGCCCCGCACACCAGCATCGACGCGCTCGCCGACGAGATCGCGGCGGCGCTGGGCCCGCTGACCGACCGCCCGCTTGCCCTGTTCGGGCACAGTATGGGCTCGATCGTCGCGTTCGAGGTGACCCGCCGGCTGGAGGCCACGCCGGGGGCACCTGTTCCGTCGATCGTGTTCCCGTCCGGGCGTCCCGCCCCGTCGAGGAGCCGGCCCGGCACCGTCCACCACGGTGATGACGCGTCCGTCCTGGAGTCGATCGCGAAGCTGGGCGGCACCGACCGGCGGATCCTCGCGGACCCGGAGTTGGTCGAGCTGATCCTGCCCGCGACGCGGGCCGACTACCAGGCCATCGAGACCTACCGCTGCGCGCCCGGTGTCACGGTGGCCGCGGAGCTGCGGGTGACGATCGGTGACAGCGACGCGGCCGTGACCGAGGCGGAGGCGGCGGCCTGGGCCGAGCACACGACAGGCGCGTTCGACCTGGCTGTGCTGCCCGGCGGGCACTTCTACCTCTCGACGCAGGTCGAGGCAGTGGCCGAGCGTGTCCGCACCGGCCTGCTCGGCGCCGGCATCCCCCTGGCCTGAACAGCCGCTCCTGACCAGTAGCCGCCCGCGGTGCCGGCGGGTGGCGTCAGCTCTGTGACGAGGTGTGCCGGGTCAGCTGGTTGCGCCGGACCATGTCCACGATCTGGGTGACGGGGCCGACCACGAGCAGTTCGTCCCCGGGTCGCAGCTTTGTGTGCCGGCCGGGTCGGTAGTCCGGGGAGCTCGCGCCCGAGCCGTGGGCCATGCCGTCCTCGGTGTTGTCCCGGGAGTCGTCGTCGGGCCCGATACGGGGGCCGCTGTGGGGGTCGTCGTGCCTGGTCACGGCCAGGACCCGGGTTCCGGTCGCGAGCTCGCCGAGGGTGGGCCCGGCCAGCCCGCCTCCGGGGCGCACCGTCATCCGCGCGACCAGGAACGGCGTCCGCTCCACGTAGAAGGCGCTGATCACCTCGTGGCCGAGCGCGGCGGCGACGAAGTACGGCGTCGCCAGCGTGGACGCGCTGCGGGCGGTGTGGATCCCGAAGCGGCGCTCGAACTCGTCCGCCATGGTGGCGTCGAAGACCCGCAGGACGACGCGCAGCGCCGCTTCGGGGCTCCCGTCGGCGGATTGGGCGGGGTCGTGGCGTGCGCCGTGGTAGGCCCGGCCGCCGGCGCGTTGGGCGGCGGCCCGCGCGGCCCGCCGGGCGGCGTGGGCCCGGCGCAGCTCCGCGTGCGTCTCGCGGGCCGACAGGATGGTCTCCAGGTTGGCCAGGCCGTCGCTGGTCACCGCCGCGATCGTGGTCGCGTGCGCGAGCCCGGCCTCCAACAGCGTCGCGCGTACCGTCGCGTCGCCGATCACCACGGGGACGCCGCGCTCGCGGGCCACCGGCAGGAACCGGTTGTTCTCGTCCCGTTCGATGACCACGATCCGCCGGCCGGCCCGCAGCAGGCCCTCCATCGTCGCCACACCCACCGAGCCGAGCCCGCAGAGGATCACGTGCCCGCGGACGGTGTTCGCCCGGCCGCGCCCAAGCGCCCGTTCCAGCCGGCGGCTGATGATGACGTTGGTGATGAACGCGTAGACGACGGCGATGGACAGGGCGCCGAGCAGCATCAGGCCGATGCCGAAGGCCTGCAGCCAGCCGTCCGCGGCGCCGAAGTTGTAGTCGCCGTAGCCGACCGTGACCATGGTCTCGACCGTCAGGTACAGCGCGTCGAGCGCGTCGAAGTCCGCGGGCGCCCCGGGATTGTTGTCCTCGTAGGTCAACGCCAGCACGACAGTGCTGATCACCATGAGGGCCCCGACGACCGCCAGGGCCCGGCGGAACGGCCGGTCGAGCTCGCCGCGCACCGTCGCCAGCAGCGTCCGCATCCGGGCGGCCCGCGTCGTGTTCCGAGCCGGCGCGTGCCGTGCGCGGCCGGGGACGTCCGGCGCCCCCGCACGGCCATCCCTGCCACCGCGGCCGTCTCTGTCACCGAGTCCACCGCGGTCGCGGTCATCGCCCCCGGCGCCCCCGCCGCCGTGGCCGCGGCTGTTGTCGCCGGCGTCCTCCCTGGCGCCGGCGACCAGGGAGGCGAAGACGCGGGCGTCGTGCACCTCGTCGACCGCCATCCCGCGTGCGCGGAGCTCGCCGAGACGGCCCAGCACGGTGAGACTGTCACCGGGGGCCAGCGGGACGTCCCGCGGCGGGCACACCTCGGCCAGCCGCTCGCCCGCCCGGCGCAGCGAGATGGGTGTCAGGTCGCCGTAGAGCGCCCGGAACGGCGCCCGGCCGGTGACCGGCTCGTCGACGACGGCGAAGATCTCCACGCCCCCGGCCGGCTCGTCCAGGGGAAACGCGTGGATCACGGCGGAGCGTACGCACGCCTCGACGAAGCCCGGCCCCGCCAGCTCGCCGACGCTGCGTACCCGGACCTGGGTGAGCGCGTCCCGGAGCTGGTCGCCGAGCTGGCGGTTGCCGATGCCGGCGATGATCCGGATCCGCGGCGTGGCGTTGACCGCCACCAGCGCGATCTGCAGGTTCTCCAGGTCGGTCTCGTGGCAGGCCACCACAGCCAGGGCGGTGTCGAGGCCGGCCTCGCGCAGGGACTCCGGCGTCCGGATGCTCTCCCGGATCAGGGTGACGCCCCACCGTTCGAGCCGGCGGCGCAGGCCCGGCGCGTCGCGCTCATCCACCACCACGGCGCGCACCCCGGCCGCGTCAAGCTGCTCGACGATGCTCAGGCCCAGGTCGTTCAGGCCACACACGATCACGTGACCGGCGATCGTCGCAGGTCCGGCAACCCCCATGGCCATCACTGAACCATGCGGGAAGGCGGCACCCGGCACGTCCCCGGGCCGTCCCCGGAGCAGAGGAGGATTCTGGCCGGTTGGTCCGTCCGCGGTTGCTCGGGCGCATGATGGAACGGTGACGCTGCCCAGGATCCGGATCGACGCGGAAGCCCTGCGCACCCGTCTCGCCGGGGAGGTGTTCTCCCGGGTGGCGGGCACGAGCGGGCCGCAGCGGCGGGAGCAGATCTTCGAAGCCCCCGGCGAGCGTTGGTTCGGCGAGGACCGGCCCATCCGCCGGGTGCACGCCGACGCGGCCATGTTCGTCGGCGGCCTGCGCGCCCTGCTCTTCCAGTCGCTGCACCCGCTCGCGATGGCCGGGGTCGCCGAGCACTCGGACTACCAAGAGGACCCGTGGGGCCGTCTCCAGCGGACGAGTTTCTTCCTGGCGGTGACGACGTTCGGCCCGGTGAGTGAGGCGGAGCGGGCGGTGGACCGGGTACGCGGGGTGCACCGGCGGGTCCGGGGCGTCGCCGCGGACGGCCGGCCCTACTCGGCGGGCGACCCGCACCTGCTGCAATGGGTTCACCTCGCCGAGATCGACAGCTTCCTGGCCGCCCACCAACGCTACGGGGCGGCGCCGCTGAGCCCGTCCGAATGCGACGACTACATCGCCGACGCCAGCCTGATCGCCAGCCGGCTCGGCGTGCCCGACCCGCCGCGGACCCGGCCCGAGCTCGCCGACCAGCTCGCCGCCTTCCGGCCCGAGCTGCGGGGGACGCCGCAGGCCCGCGGCGCGGCCCGCTACCTGTTGCTGCGGGCCCCGCTGCCTCTCGCCGCCCGGGTTCCCTACAGCGCGCTCGCCGCCGCGGCCGTCGGGCTGATGCCCGCCTGGACTCGCTGGCCGCTGCGACTGCCCTACCTCCCGGCGACCGAAGCCACCTGGGGACGGATCGCCGGGCACGGTGTGGTCTCGAGCATCCGCTGGGCCACGGCACCTCGGGACAGTGCCACCGACCCGGCCGCCTAGCCGGCCGCCGCGCCCGAAGCTGATCCGGACGACGCGCCGGAGGGAGCAGGCGCGTCCCCCTCACTGACGCGCCTGCCCACCCGGCCGGCGTCCGGCGCTACGCGTCCGACCGGGCGTGAATCCACCCCGGCTCGGCACGTATCGCCTCGGGCCCGCCACGTCCCGACGCAGCCGGCACCCGCCGTCCGGCGCCCGCTGACCCACCGTGCGGGGCCGCGGACGCCCTCGTGAGAAGTACGCGGTCGACAGCCGTTACCCGCGACCGGCCCGTCCGCCGTTGGACTGTCCCGGTCGAGGTGCGCTCGACCGGCTTCAGGTCAGTGGCTGTGATCCTCGGGCTGGATGTGGGCGAGGCACGGTGTGGCCGCGGGGGTGCAGGTGCCGATCGTGGCCACCAGGTTCGGGAATTCGAAGGCGGTGGTGAGGTCCTCGACGCGCAGCAGGACGGCGGAGCGGCGGCCGACACCGTGGTCGTCGAGGCGGATGGTTCCGTAGGCGCCGTTGTAGTCCGTGCTGTCGCAGGCGTGGGCTGTGGGGCCTCGCAGGCACTGCAGGATCCGGTCGCGGGCGTCGGCCGCGGTGGACGGTATCCCGGCGCGCAGCAACGCATCGTTGATCATGAGAAGTGAGTCGTAGCTGAGTGCCGCCCAGCCGCCGGACAGCCACCGGTCCTCCTCGTGGCTGCCGGGCCCGGCGCAGCGGTCCAGGGACTCGCGGATGTCGTCGTAGAAATCCATCCGGCGCCCGGCGTCGAACAACGACTCGTCCTCACCGGCCTGGGGGTTACCCAGCGCGGCGCAGGTCTGGATCCGGCCCCGGTAGGCGATGAGCACCTTTACGCCGTGTGGGACGTGGCGGGCCAGTTCCTGGTCGGCGAGGAAACGCGCCGAGGAGTCGGCGACGGCCACCTGCGGCATCCGGGAGCCGCAGGCGAGCCGCAGTGTCTGGGTGAACTCGGCGACGTTGGTGTAACGCCCCCCGAAGAAGACCAGGGGTAGCGCAGTCGGCGCAGCCCCCGGCGCCTGTCCCGCCGTGGGCCGGGTATCGGTGCTCCCCGGTGGGCAGGCCTGGCCGGCGGTCGCGGCGAGTGGCCGGTCCGACGACCACGGCACCAGGGAGACGGGCACCGGCGGTGCGGCGGGGCTGGGTTCTCCGTCGGGTGGTGCCGGCGTGGAGGACGCGGCCGACAGCGCCTGTTCCACGGCTTCCGGCGGGGGCGGGCAGGTGGATCTCGGGTCGCTGGTCGGGGCCTGGACGAATCCCGGGTGCCGCTGACGTCGCAGCACGTCGCAGTACAGCGAGGTCAGGTAGCGGTCGTTGACGTCCGGTTCGGTGTGGGTGGCGTCGGTGACCGGGTAGAAGAAGGTCAGCGGTTGGTTCTGGCTGCGGGCGTATTCGTAGATCAGCTGGACCTGGTCGTCGTTGGTGGAGTTGATCTGGAAGAACATCGGCCGCCCGCGGACGGTCCTGCCGAAAGTGTCCGCGCCCATGGCGGGGCTGGCCAGGGCCTCACCGTAGCCGTCCGCGCTCATGGTGGGGCTGACCATCGGGACGCCGGCGGCGCCCAGCGACGCGCTCAGGGCGTGCTGGATTCCCGTGGTGCTGTTCGCGGTGACAATGGCGGCGGCCAGCGTCGGGTCCGCGGCTAGTTGCCGCAGCTTGTTCTCGAGGATCTCCAGATGGTCGCGGACCGTGGAGCCGGTGCCCCAGGCGGTGAGATCGCCGGTGTTGACGACCGCGAGGCGTACATACGGCAGGCGGGTGCTGCGCATGGCGTTGATCCGAAGCTGGGCGGCGTACGCACCGGCCAGGCCTTCCCGCTCGGCCACGACGGACCGGATCGCCCTGGTGGGGGTGGCGGGGGTCAGGGAGGTGACCAGGGCGACGGTGATGAGCGGGCGCCGGCCGTCGGCCAGCCGCTGCACCCTCTTGTTCTCCCGGTAGATCAGAGTGTCGTCGAACAGGTTGGGGATGTCGTCGGGGCCGGGCTGGTGCACGGTCAGCCGGGCCGCTACCGAGGACAGGGCTCCGCCGATGACGTTCCCGGCCAGCTGGCGCCAGCCGAGACAGGTCCGGTAGCCGATCCACTCGCCCGCGGAGGTGTCGGTGGACAGGTCCCGCTCCGATCCGGACATCGGCCGCAGGCAGTAGGGCTGGCCTGGGCTGAGCTGTACGTAGACGGCGGTTCCCATCAGGACGGCCGTGAGGCCGTACGCGGTCAGCCGATACATCCGCGGGCGGGCTCGCGGCGGCCACAGGAGTACGAAGAGCCACCGCGCCGCCCGCGAGAGGCTTTTCCCCAGCGGCAGGAGCCCAGCGAGGGCCACCACACCCAGACGGCGCCACATCGGGCCGGGTAGGCCACCCCACCAGGAACCAACGGTTCCCGGCAGCTGCCGCGACACCCGCAGACATGCCCGCAGCTGGGCGCGGCGTTCCGCGCGCTGCCGCCACGCGGAAAGGAGCCAGGCGCCAGCGGTCACGGGCATCACATGGTTGGTCACGACGACGGCCGCCGGCCGGCGCAGGGCGGCCACCAGCCACCACAGCCACCGGGGCAGCCGTGGCGAGTGCCAGCGCAGGTACTCCTCGAGCAGCACCGGCCGCCGGTCGTCCGGGTCCGTGGCGACGAGCAGGACGGGCAGCTGCCGTGGCACGTCACGGACCCGGAACCAGCCGGTGGGGACGAACCGACGTGCGTCGTACCGCAGATCGCGCAGGAGGGCCCGGGCCAGCTCCCGCTCCGTCGGCGCCGCCCGGATACTTCCCCGGACCAGCCGCCACAGCCCCACGAGCAGGCGCGCCCCGATGAGCACCATGGCGGTGAACAGGAGGAATGTGCCGACGTTCCAGGCGAGGTCGCCGCGGCCGAACTCCTTGACGTCGGCGGCGCTCATCAGCGCCGCGCCCAGGCCGGCGATACCGATCCAGAGCAGGCCGACCGGTTCCACGACGTACTTCCACCGCTCCCGCCGTGCGGCGATCCGCCGGCGGTCCAGGAGATCCTCGGCCCCGCCCGTTCCTCTCGACTGCCGCAGCACGCCGGTGAGATCGTCATAGCGCCGGGTGTCCGGAGCGGCCGGGCCCGCCTCGCGCAGCGCCTCGTCGATCGCCTCCTGCAGGGGCAGATCGGCCGGCACACACCGCACCACCCAGGCGCCGGGCACCTGATCGCTGACTGCCTCCGCCAGCTCGTCGTCCACGACCGGCGCCGGGACGACAGGGCGCGCCCCCCACCATCTCGCGTCGCGGCGGACCCATCCCACGACCTCGCGCACCACGTCCGGCACATCTCGCCGGTCCGCCGAACCCGCCACCGCCCCACCCCCGCGATCACTACCAGCGCACGGGATAAGCACTGTAGCGGCGGGGACACTGGCCGTGGCCGGTAGGTACGGCCGACATCGCGTCGAACATCGGCATACACGGCCCCGCCATAATTCACACCCAGCGTCGCCCGGATCGCCGGACTGATCCACCGTTGCCAGCCATGGCCAGGGTTGTACGTCATCGGGTGGCCGAGTGGTCTCGAGTGGGGCATTCGGTCAGTGAGCCGGTCGGCGCCCCGGACACAGCCCGACGCACGATCACAGCAAACCGACGTGGGACGCCGGTGCGGGTCTTTCCTGAGCGGTGTGTCTGCAGCGCGCGGCCGCCCACGGGGCCCGGCGCCTTCGCCTCGTTCGTGGACTTCATCGGTTCTGGAGCTGGACGACGTCCGGAGGGCCGCGAGCGTGGTTTGGAGCTACAGTCCCCGTCCACACGCGTGATCGATCATGGCGGGATGGGTAGGTGATCGACCATGTTGAGTTGGCTGCGCCGGTCGGCGTCCGCGCGACGCGACCGCGATCAGGTGGACAGTTCGTCGTGGAATCCGTCCGGATGGTGGTGGTGCCTGGAGCACGGGCGCGTGGAGAACCCGCCGGACGCCCCGGGGCACCGCCGCCTGGGTCCCTACCCGAGCGCGGCCGAGGCCGAGAACTGGCGTGACGAGCTGGACCGCCGCAACGAGCAATGGGACGAGGAGGACCGCCGCTGGGCCGGAGACCGCTGAGCCGGCGCGACGGAACCGGCGCCGGCGGCGCGGGGCGGGGTGACGTGTGCCGACACGCGGTACGTGGGGCACCTGACGGGCGACTGTCACGCCTTAAGGTGACCACTCGATTGCATTGAGTGGTGTGTGGTGCCGGTGGCGCCCGGCGACGTCGTCCGGCGGGGCGCGGCGTCCGCGTCCCGGTGGGAGGAATCCGAGTGCGTTCCCCGTCGACCGACCCGTCCCCGCCCGCGGGCCCGCCCCGCGGACGTCCGCTGCCGCGTGGCCTCGTCCGGGCGGCCGTCGCGGTGCTGCTCTCCGCCCAGGTGGTGGCCCTGCTGCTGGTGGGGACCTACGCGAGCGTCGAGCCGCGGGTGTGGGGCTTTCCGTTCTTCTACTGGTACACGCTGGTGTGGCTGGTCGCGGGCGCGGTGAGCCTGGCCGGCGCCACCTGGCTCCTCCGGCGCGGCGCGGGCCGACCGGACGCCCGGTGAGCCCGGGTCCTGCCGGCGACCCGCCGGTGCTGGCCGCGCCGTTCCACACCGACTTCCACGGTGTCGAGTTCACGGTCTTTTCGGCGCTGTTCGTCCTGGTCACCGTGATCGGGTTCGGTGCGGCGCGCTGGCGGCGGGCCGCCAGCCTCGACCACCTCGACGAGTGGGGGCTCGGCGGCCGCGGATTCGGCTCGTTCGTCGCCTGGTTCCTCATCGGCGGCGACATCTTCACCGCCTACACGTTCATCGCCGTTCCCGGGGCGATGTACGCGACGGGTGCCGTCTCGGGCTGGTTCGCCGTGGTGTTCACCAGCGTCGTCTGGCCGATCGTCTTCGTGATCATGCCGCGGCTGTGGGCCGTCGCCAGCCGGAACGGGTACGTCACGCCGGCCGACTTCGTCCGCGGGCGGTACGGGTCGCGGTCGCTCGCGCTGGCCGTCGCCGTGACGGGCATCGTCGCGACGATGCCGTACATCGCGCTCCAGCTGGTGGGCATGCAGGCCGTCCTGGAGGCGATGGGGATCGGCACCAGTGGGGACAACCCGATCGTCCGGGATATCCCGATCGTCATCGCGTTCGCGGTGCTGGCCGCGTACACCTATCGCTCCGGGCTGCGCGCACCTGCGCTCATCGCCTTCGTGAAGGACATTCTGATCTACGCCGTGGTGCTCGTCGCGGTGATCTACATCCCGCACCGCCTCGGCGGGTACGGCGCCGTGTTCGACGCGGCCCAGGCGAAGTTCGACACCGCCAACGCGGCCGCCGCGGCGGCGGGCCGGCCGCCGAAGGCGGCGTTCGTCCCGGCACCGTCGGAGTTCCTCGCCTACGCGACCCTGGCGCTCGGCTCCGCCATGGCCCTGTTCATGTATCCGCACGCCATCACAGGAGTGCTCTCGACGCGCAGCCAGGACGTCATCCGGCGCAACACGGCGGTGCTGCCGCTCTACTCCCTGCTGCTCGCCTTCCTGGCGCTGCTCGGTTTCGCCGCCATCGCCTCGGGGGTGAAGACCGACAACCCGCGGCTGGTCGTCCCGCTGCTGTTCGACCAGCAGTTCCCCGCCTGGTTCACGGGCGTCGCGTTCGCCGCGGTGGCGATCGGCGCGCTCGTCCCGGCGGCGATCATGTCCATCGCGGCGGCGAACCTGTTCACCCGCAACATCTACGTCGAGTTCTTCCGGCCGGACGCGACACCCGCCCAGGAGACCTCGGTCTCCAAGACGGCCTCGCTGCTGGTCAAGGTCGGCGCGCTCGTGTTCGTCCTCGGGATGGACACGCAGAACTCGATCAACCTGCAGCTGCTCGGCGGGGTCTGGATCCTGCAGACGTTCCCGGCGATCGTGGCCGGCCTGTGGACGCGCTGGCCGCACCGCTGGGCGCTGCTCGGCGGCTGGCTGGTCGGGATGACCTACGGAACGCTCGAGGCCTACGCGCAGCGCAGCGCGACCGCGCGGCACTTCGGTAGCTCGCTCGCCGAGGTCCCCGGACTCGGCCGAACGGCCTACATCGCGCTGACCGCGTTCGTCCTGAACGTCGTCGTCGCCGTGGCGCTGACCGGCCTGCTGCGCGCGCTGCGCGTGCCGACCGGCATCGACACGACCACGGCCACGGCCACGGCCACGGCCGGCACGACCACGCCTGGTGCTCCCGTGCCCGCCGACGGCGGCGTCGGAGTGCCCGTCCAGGCCCCCGTGGAGGACGCGGCGGAGCGGCTGACGGGGCCGCCGGCCTGACACCGGCGCGCCGCCCCGGCCCGGCGTGGTGGGGGAGGCGGGCGGGGTCGTCCCGCGCCGCCGGGTCGTTGGTACTCCGCCCCGACGACCAAGGCCGGATGATGCGGGCTTTCCCAAATGACACCGTTCTGTAACGACAGAGTCGTGTGACGAGTGTGTCTCCACACAACACAGCCGCCGGGGGTGGGAGGGCCTGATGAGCCGCCGTCCGATCGTGTCAGACGCCGTGACATGGGAATTCAACGCCACGTACCTGGCCGAGAACGGCGAGCGGGTTCCGCTGCCGACAAGCCTGAGGTACGACCCGGCCGATCCGATCGCGATCACCATGAGTATGTGGGTGACCGATCAGAAAGCCGTCGTGTGGACTTTCGCGCGCCGGCTCTTCGTGGACGGCGCGCGCCGCTGCGCGGGGCTCGGTGACGTCCGGGTCCGCCCGATCGTCCGCGACCGCCGCCGCGTGCTCCTCATCGAGCTTTCCAGCCCCGGCGGGCACGCGATGATCGAGCTTCCCGCGGACCGGGTCAGTGACTTCGTCTGCCACACCTACGACCTCCTGCCCGCGTCGGCGGAGGACGCCGTGGTCGAGCGGGACCTGGAGCTGCGAGTGCTGCGGGGGCGCAGCCGCAGCTGACCGGCCGGTGGCACCCGGACGTCTGGACTGGTCGGCCTCCGGACGTCCGGTCGTGGGCCGGGATTGGGACCGGGACGGGGCCGCGCCCGCGCCCGCGGCCGCGCCCGCGGCCGCACCCGCGGCCGGGCCGGCGGCCGCGACCGGCCCGCCGGCTACAGCGGGGCGGTCCAGCGGAGGTGGGTGCCGCCGCCGGGGGGCGTGGTGACGGAGCAGGTGCCGCCGACGATCTCGGCGCGGGTGCGCAGGTTGTCCAGGCCGCTGCGCCGGGTGGAGTCGCCGATGCCGACGCCGTCGTCGACCGCGTCGAGGGTGATGGTGTCGCCCTGCACGGCGAGCCTGAGCTCGGCGGTGGTGGCACGGGCGTGGCGGGCGGTGTTGGTGAGGGCCTCGCGGGCGACGGCGATCAGGTGGTCGGTGAGCCGGTCGTCGACAAGCGAGTCGAGCGGGCCGCTCAGCGTGATCGCGGGAGTGAAGCCGAGCGCGGGCCGGATGTCGTCGGAGATCTTCTCCAGCGCCCCGCGCAGGCGGTTGCCGCGGCCGGGCTGGGTGCTGCGGAGCTCGAAGATGGTGCGGCGGATGTCCTTGATGGTGGCGTCGATGTTCTCGATGTAGGCGGTGATGCGGTCGGCGTTGGACGGGTTCTCGTACTGGGCGAGGTCCTGCATGCCGAGCGCGACGGCGAACAGCCGCTGGATGACGTGGTCGTGCAGGTCCCGGGCGATGCGCCCGCGGTCGGCGAGGACGAGCAGGCGCTCCTGGTCGGCCTTGGTGTGGGCGAGCTCGAGCGCGATGGCGATGTGGCCGGCGAAGCTGGTGGCGAGTACGAGGTCGGTGTCGGTGAAGGCCCGGGCGCCATGGTCCCGGCCGACGAGCAGTGCCCCGTCACACTGGTCCGTCCCGGCGACCAGGGGGACGACCATCAGCGGGCCGGTGCGGTTCGTGCGCTCGTCCGGAAGGGCGTCGAGCTGGGCGTTGTCGACCCGCAGGGCCTGCCGCTCGGTGAGGACCCGTCCCGTCAGCGTGTGCTCAAGGGGGATGCGGCGCCCCGCCCGCCCGCCGCCGGCCGGCGCCGGGCCCGCGGCGGCGCGGTCGCGGTCGCGGTCGTGCGCGTGGTCCTGATCCTGGTCCGTCACCGCGACGGCGACGCGGGCGTGCTGCCCGTCGCCGTTCCCGTCGTCGGCGCGCAGCGCCAGGGCGACGAAGGTCGCGTCGGCGACGTCGAGCACCCGGCGGGCCAGCATCCCGAGTGAGTCGGGCGCGCCGGCCATGAACAGCCGGGTGATCTCCGCGGAGGCCGTCATCCACAGGTGTCGCTGCTGCGATTCGTGGTAGAGCCGCGCGTTCTCGATGGCCACCCCGGCGTTGGCGGCCAGCGCCAGGGCGAGCTCCTCGTCCTCGGCGGTGAACGGGGCGTCATCATGCTTGTCGGTGAGGTAGAGGTTCCCGAAGACCTCTCCGCGCACCATGATCGGGACGCCGAGGAAGGTCCGCATCGGCGGGTGCCCGGGCGGGAAGCCGTACGCGCTCGGGTCGTCGGCGATGTCGTCGACGCGCCGTGGCCGCTGGTCGTCGATGAGCAGGCCGAGGATCCCCTGCCCGGTGGGCAGGTAGCGGATCCTGGCGACGTCGGCGTCGGTCATGCCGACGTGGACGAACTCCTCGAGCGTGCGGTCGGGTGCGATGACGCCCAGCGCCCCGTAGCGGGCGCCGAGCAGGTCGGTGGCGGCCTCGACGATGTGCCGGAGCAGGACGGGCAGCCGCAGGTCGGTGGCGATGATCCGGTTGGCCTGCAGCAGGCCGCGCAGCCGGCTCTGGGTGGCGAGGACGTCCCGGGCACGGTCGACGAGCTGGGTCAGCAGGTCGTCGAGCTCCAGCCGGGCCACAGTGGGAAACATCAGCCCGTCGCCGCCCGGGCCGGGTGGCGGCGTCATGGCCGGGCCCGCGGACGGCTGGGCGGGCGGCTGGGTGGGCGCCGGGGCGGCCTGCTGGGCGGGCGGCGACGGGTGGGCGGCTGGCGGTTCACCGCGTGGCCCGCCGCGCCGCCCGGAGGATGTCGGTCGGCGTGGGTCCGTGTTCAAGCGTCTTCGCCTCCGGCCACGGGTCGGTGTGGAAGGTGTACTCGTGCCCGGTCAGCGCGGACAGGTCGTAGCCCGGCCCGGCCTGCGCGACGGAACGGCCCGCCAATGCCGGCTCCGGGGGCGCGCAGCGCAGCTGGACGAGGTCGGTGGCGGTGGCGCGGGCGAGCGCGGCGGCGCGCTGGCGGTCGTGGCGACGGGCCCAGGACGCGTCGATGACGACGGACTCGCCGCGTTCCACGGCGGTGCCGGCCCGCCGCAGCAGCTCGGCGTACACCGCGTCGTCCGCGGCGTCGCGCTGGCCGTCGCGCCGGCCGTCGTGCGTGTGGTCGTGCGTGCCGTCGCGTGCGCCGTCGGGGTCGGTGCGTGGCAGGTGGTTCAGCTCGCGGGCGACGGACTCGGCGCGCAGCACCGTCCAGCCCTCGGCCTCGGCCAGGTCGGCGGCGAGCGCGGAGCGCCCCGACTCGGGCGTGCCGCCGACGAGGACGAGCCGGACCCGGCCGCGGCGCAGGCTGGCCAGCGCGAGTGAGGCCAGCGCCCGGGCCTCCGCGGCGGCCGCCGCCGAGCCCTGCGCGTACTGGGTGCAGGCGATCCGGCACATCACGAACGCCCGGTAGGCGATGTAGAGGCTCTCCAGGGACAGCGGATGGGTGACGGCCGTGTAGGCCCGGTACTGGTCGAGCAGGAAGCGGCTGAGGTCGGCCCGGCCGAGCCGCTCCAGGTCCATCGCGAGGAAGGCGACGTCCGCGAGCACGTCGCCGACCCGCAGCCGCCGGTCGAACTCCAGGCAGTCGAGGATGCGCGGGCCGTCGTCGAGGCAGTAGATGTCGTCGGCGAGCAGATCGCCGTGGCCGTCGCGGATGCGGCCGTCGCGCTGCCGTTCGCGCAGGAGCGGCTCGCGGCCTTCGATGTAGCGCTCGGCGAGGTGGCGGACGGTGTCGATGGTGGTCGTGTCGAGCACCGGCCCGAGGTAGGGCTCGACGCTGCGCAGCACCTCGTCCCAGAGGCTGCGCAGGGTGGCGGCCGACCCGGCCTCGGTGATCTCCGCCGACGTCGAGCAGCGGGCGTGGAAGTCGGCGAGCAGCCGGGCGATCGCGCGCAGCGGGCCGGTGACGTCGTTGCCGGCCGTGACCAGCGCGGAAAGCCGGCGGTCCGCGGGCAGGCGCCGCATCACGACCATATGGTCGAACACGGTTCCGTCGGGGCCGGAGATGTCGGCGACGCCCAGGTAGACGTCCGGCGCCAGGCGGCGGTTGAGCTCGACCTCGGCCTGGCAGGCGGCGAGACGTGCGTCACGGGTGCGGAAATCCAGGAACCCGAGATCGGCGGTTTTCTTTATTTTGTAGACCCGGTCGCCGAGGAAGATGAGCACCGATGTCAGCGTCTCGGTGAGAGTGGCGGGCAGCCCCGGCACCGCGCCGAGACCCTGCCCGGCACCCACGGGGACCGCGCTGCCGGTCATCGCCACACGCATGGCATGAGACTGCCGGTCAACTCGTGGGGATCACAGCGTGCGTGAGTCGGGCCGCCGCCGTCCGAAGGTCAGGCCGCCACGGGCGAAAGGTCACCCGGCTCCGCGCTGACCGCGACCGGTGTGATCCACCCGGCCCAGGCGCGATCGCGCAGGTGGCGCCGGCTGCCAGGCCACGGGCAGGTGAGCAGGGGTGCCCGGAGCGCCAGGTCGGCACGAAAGCGTTAGACGACACTTACGGGTCTTTCGTCCCGAAAGTACTATTTGCCCTGCCGGGGGCAACAATGGACGCCGACGCGGAGCGCGTCGCCGCCCCGGCCGGGGGAGGGACCGTGGGTGAGCGGGGCGGGCCGTCCGGACCGGGCGTGTATCACCACCACCTGGACGCACTGCGCGGCGTCTTCATGTTGGTGGGTGTCTTCGTCCACGCGTCGACACTCGGGGAGGACCCCGTCTTCGACGGAATCGGCTACGCCTCCAGCCTCTTCCGGATGGAGGGCTTCTTCGTCATCTCCGGATTCCTGGCCGCGATGGTGCTGGGAAAACACGGGGCGAGAGCAGGGGTGCGCCGCCGGCTCGCCTCGGTGGGCACACCGCTGCTGTTCACGCTCGTGCTGTTCAACCCGCCCACCCTGTGGCTGACGTACAACTTCCACAACGACCCGAACGTGTCGTTCGTCGACTTCGTACGCGGGAACACGCTCCCCACCCAGGGGGGCGACCTGAGCTGGTACCTGCACCTGTGGTTCCTGTTCGCGCTGATCGCGTACGCGCTGCTGAGCCCCGCGGCGGCGGCGGCACTGTCGCGGTTGGCCGGCACGGGCGCGTACCGGCGCGTCACCGCCGGCCGGCTGCCGGCCATGGCGGCGATCACGCTGTTCGTGGTGGGCGCGACCGTGGTCATCCGCGGTGCCCATCGCATCGTGCTCGAACCGGTGATCGGTACCGGAACCCACGCCGTGCTCGTCGAGCACACACTGGAGTTCCTGCCCTTCTACCTCCTCGGAGTGCTTCTCCACCAGGGCCGTGACGAGCTGCTCCCGTTCTTCCAGCGGCCGGCGCCGGTCTTCCTCGCGGTCACCGGTCTCGCCCTTCTCGCCTCGAACCGGGAATGGGTTCCCGTGCTTTCGGCCGGAACCGGCCTGGTGCTGACCGAGACCCTGTTCTCGATCCCGCTCATCGCGACGCTCCTCGCGCTCGCCGCGCGACTCGTCCCCGGGCCGCTGCCGGCCGTCCGTTATCTCGCGGACGCCTCCTACACGGTCTATCTCCTCCACTTCTTCTGGATCTATGTCTTCGCGACGGTCCTCTCCTTCGACCCGGGCCTGCGCGCCCCGCAGATGCTCCTCGTCACGGCGCTGACGTTCGGCGTGACGCTGGCGACGCACCATTTCGCCATCCGCCGGTCCCCTCTCCTCCGGAAGATCTTCAACGGGAAGTTCGGCTCCGCCGGACGGCCCACCGCGATTCCAGCGATGCCCGCGATGCCCGTGACACCTGCGAGCCTTGTTGCCGTGGACGGGGAGCGGACCCTGCCCCTTCGCCGGAGCCGCCTGGAGGCCGGCACCGGCTGCTGACCCTCCGCCGCCACGCATCGCCGGGCCGCGGGACCTGGCTTGCGTGACAACTTGTTTCAGTCCACTCGAACCGCGAATGCGATCATGGTGGTGTGAGCCCCCTCCACCCCCCGATCGAGCCGTATGCGCACGGCCTGCTGCCTGTCGGCGGCGGCGAGGGCGTTGATCCGAACCAGATCTACTGGGAGACCTGCGGGAACCCGTCGGGCCGGCCGGTCCTCGTCGTCCACGGGGGACCGGGCTCCGGGTGCTCCGCGGGCTCGCGCCGTTACTTCGACCCGGTCCGGTACCGGATCATCCTGTTCGACCAGCGCGGCTGCGGGCGCAGCACGCCGCACGCGGCGGACCCGGCGACCGACCTGCGGCACAACACCACCGACCACCTGATCTCCGACATGGAACTGCTCCGGCGGCACCTCGGCGTCGACCGGTGGTCGCTGTACGGGGCGTCCTGGGGGTCGACACTGACCCTCGCCTACGCCGAGCGGCACCCCGAGCGGGTGTCCGGGATCGTCATCGCGGGCGTGACCACCACGCGGCGGGCGGAGATCGACTGGCTGTACGGCGGCGTGGCGCGGTTTCTGCCGCAGGAGTGGGAGCGGTTCCGCGCCGCGATGACTCCGTCCAGGGCCGCGCACCCCGGTTCGGCGCAGCTCGATCCGGCGCCCGCCGTGACGCGCGGGCGCGACCTGGCGGCTGCGTGCGCCCGGCTGATGGAACACCCGGATCCCGAGGCCAGGGCTTTCACGGCGCGCGAGTGGTGCGCCTGGGAGGACGCGGTGATCTCGCTGGAGCCGAACGGGCGGAAGAACGTCTACAGCGACCGGGCGCCCGCGGCCCGGCTCGCCCTCGTACGCATCTGCGCGCACTACTTCGCGCACGGTGCCTGGCTGGAGGAGGGGATCCTGCTGCGCGAGGCGGGGCGGCTGGCCGGCATACCCGGCGTGCTCATCCACGGTCGCCAGGATCTGGGCGCCCCCTTCGCGACCGCCTGGGAACTTGCGCGTGCCTGGCCGGGAGCCCGTCTCGTTCCCGTGACGGATTCGGGCCACACCGGCAGCGAGGCGCTGGGCCGGGAGATCGTCCGGGCGCTGGACGGCTTCGTCGTGGCGGCCAGGACCCCGTCGACGTAGATCTGAGCGCCGCCCGTGAACAGGCCGCCGGGACCCGCCAGTGCCAGTTGACGGCCGGAGACAGTCACCGTGGCGACCGCCGCCGGGCTGGTCGTGGACCGGACCGGACCGCATCAGCGGAGGCGCGTCGGGCGCGAGGCCGCCGCGGGAACGATGACAGATGTCATCGCGGGGCGGTGACCGTGGAGACTACGCGCCGATCGCCCGGCTGCGGATCATCGTTCCCATGAGGGAAACGTCAGGAGTCGACCGGAGCGGCGCGATGGACGCCGGCCCGGAGCCCAGCGTGCGGCTCGCCGGGGTTCGCAAGCGGTATGGCTCGCGGACCGCCGTCGACGGGGTGGACGTCACCGTCGCGCCTGGTGAGATCGTCGCGCTACTCGGGCCGAACGGCGCTGGGAAGTCCACAACCATCGACATCCTGCTCGGGCTCACCCGGCCTGACGCCGGCACGGCCCAGCTCTTCGGGCGCACCCCGCGGGATGCCTGCGCCGCCGGACTCGTCGGGGCGATGCTGCAGAACGGCGGCCTGCTCGCCGGAGTCACGGTCGCGACGATGCTCGAGACGATCAGTGCGCTGTACCCGAGCACCCGGCCGGTCGGTGAGGTGCTGGCGCTGGCCGGCGTGGCCGAGCTGGCCAGGACCCGCACCGATCGGCTCTCCGGCGGCCAGCGGCAGCGGGTGCGCTTCGCCCTCGCGCTGCTGCCCGATCCCAGCCTGGTGGTCCTCGACGAGCCGACCGCGGCGATGGACGTCGAGAGCCGGCGCGAGTTCTGGGCGGCCATGCGCGCGTGGGCCGCGGGCGGGCGAACGGTGCTGTTCGCCACCCACTATCTGGAGGAGGCCGACGCCTTCGCCGACCGCATCGTGCTGCTCCGCGCGGGCCGGGTGGTGGCCGACGGGCCGACCGCTGAGGTGAAGGCGCTGGTCGGCGACCGGACCATCCGCGCGACACTGCCGAGAGCGGCGGCGGGGCCGACGGGGCCGGCAGGGCCAGTGGGTCTGACGGGTCTGGCAGGTCCGACTGGGCTGCCCGGTGTCTCTCAAGCCGAGACCCGCGGCGAGACCGTCGTGCTGCGCTGCCATGACAGCGACACCGCCCTGCGCGCCCTGCTCGCCGCCCATCCCGACGCCCGTGACATCGAGATCTCCGGTGCCGGCCTCGAGGACGCCTTCCTCGCGTTGACCGGCACTCAGCCTGTCCCGGAGGGGGTTCCGGCATGACAACCGCGACCGTGCCGTTGGTCAATTTTCGTTACGTCGGCTCCGAGATCGGCCGGGTCTGGCGTAACGCCCGCTTCATCGTGTTCAGCCTCGCGCTGCCGGCGCTCCTGTTCGCCGCGTTCAGTGCCGGCGACCAGGACGAACGCCTCGGCGGCCTGACCGTCGCCCCCTACATCATGATCAGCATGGCGACCTTCGGGGCGATGAACGGGGTGTTCTCGATCGGCGGCCGGATCGGCATGGAGCGAGCCACCGGCTGGAACCGGCAGCTGCGGCTCACCGCGCTCACCGGGCGGCAGTACCTCGCCGGAAAAGTCCTGACCGGTTTCACCGTCGCGCTGCCCGGCATGATCGCGGTGTTCCTGCTCGGCCACTTCGCCCGGGACGTCGACCTGCCGGCGGGCCGCTGGGCGCTGGCCGGGGTCTCCATCTTGTTCGCGCTGCTCCCGATCGCGGCGCTCGGTTGCTGGATCGGCTACCTCGTCCGGCCGGAGAACCTCCAGGCGGTCGCCGGCAGCCTGTACTCGCTACTGGCGTTGACCGGAGGGCTCTGGGTGCCCGCGGACACCTTCCCGTCCTGGCTCGAAACGATCGTCAAGATGCTGCCGATGTACTGGGCGGCGTTCGCCGGCAGGGCAGTGGTCGCCGGAGACTGGCTGGGGTGGCACGGGGTGGCCACGGTCGTCGTCTGGACGGCGATCCTCGGCGCCTGCGCCGTCCGTGCCTACCGCGTTGACCAACTGCGTACCTGATGCTGGCGGCGGGCCGGTTACGGTCGCGTGCGAGCCCAGGTGGGGACCCGGGTGGGGAGGAGTGGGGGTGGTGCGGTGGCGGCGGTGGTCGCGCGGAGCGCGATGTGGCGCTGGCTGACCGAGCCGGTGCTGGGGCAGAGTCCCGAGGGTCGGGCGCTGGCGGTGCGGCGTTGGCGATACACATCCGGGATCTATCTCCTCTATCTTGCCTACGCCGTCGTTGACATGGTCCAGGCCGGCGGCGCTGCGCGGATCGCCCTTGGCGCGGTGCTCATCACGCTGTTCATGTACATCTACCTGGGGCCGCTTCCGGCGGCGTCGTTCGGCGGCGACCCCGGGCGATGGCTTTTCGTGCTCGTGTCCATGCCCGCGATCATGGTTGTCTTCCTGGCGGCCGTCGGGCGGGGCGGGCTGGTCTTCGGGGTGTACGTCGCGGTCGCGTTCGTGATTCTGCTGCGCCCGATCGCGTTCATCCCGTTGACCGCCGCGCTGTTCATCCTGATCACCTGGGTGCCGCAGCATGTCGCCAGGTGGGACGTCCACGGCCCGCAGTGGGCGGTCTCGGTACCCGTGCTGCTCGTCGCGTTCGGGGTCGGCGGGCTGCGCTCCGGGCTGCGGCAGCGGATCCAGCTGCACCGGGCCGAGGCGGAGGTGGCCCGGCTCGCGGCCGAGCAGGAGCGGCTGCGGATCGCCCGTGACCTGCACGATCTACTCGGTCACGCGCTGACGACGATCACCGTGAAGGCCGAACTGGCGTCCAAGCTCGCGGTCCGCGACCCGGCCCGGGCCGCGGCCGAGATGGCCGAGGTCGCGGTTCTCGGCCGGCAGGGGTTGGCCGACGTCCGGGCGACCGTGGCCGGCTACCGCGAGGTCAGTCTCGTCACCGAGCTGGCGGCGGCGCGTCAGGTGCTCGCCGCCGCCGGCATCCACGCCGAGCTGCCGGCCACCGTCGAGAACGTTCCCGGCGACCTGCGCGAGCTCTTCGGCTGGGTGCTCCGGGAGGGCGTGACGAACGCGGTGCGGCACAGCGGGGCACGCCACCTACGGGTCCAGGTTGACGCACGGTCGATCGAGGTGGTGGACGACGGCGTCGGCGAGCCCACCGGGAGCGCCGCCAACGGTGGCAACGGGCTGGCCGGGCTGGCCGAGCGAGCCGCGGCCGCCGGCGGCCTGCTCGTCGCGGGCAGTCCCTGCGACCGCACGGGTGATGCTCGCGGTGCCGACCGTGCGGCCGGTGCCGGCGGTGCCGGCGGTGCCGGCGGTGCCGGCGGTGCGGGCAACCGGGCGGGTGGCGGTGGGTGGCCGGTGGGGTTCTCGTTGCGGGTGGAGCTGCCCGCATGACGGCACCGATGATCAGAGTTCTGCTGGCGGACGACCAGCACCTCGTCCGTGGTGCTCTCGCGGCGCTGCTCGCGCTCGAGGACGACATCGAGGTCGTCGGGCAGGTCGGGCGCGGGGACGAGATCGTCGGCGAGGTCTCCCGGCTGCGCCCCGACGTCGCGCTGCTCGACGTCGAGATGCCGGGGATCGACGGGCTCGCGGCCGCGTCCGCCATCCGTTCGACGTCGCCGGGCACCAGGGTGCTGATCGTGACCACCTTCGGTCGGACGGGCTACCTGCGGCGGGCGATGGAGGCCGGAGCGCTCGGCTTCGTCGTCAAGGACACCCCGGCCGAGCTGCTGGCCGACGCGGTGCGACGGGTGTCCCGCGGCGAGCGGGTGGTCGACCCGACGCTCGCGGCGGCGACGCTCGCCGGCGGCCCCAGCCCGCTGACCGGGCGGGAGCGGGACGTCCTCGTCGCCGCGCGGGACGGCGCGACGGTCGCCGACATCGCCGGCCGGCTGTTCCTCTCCGAGGGGACCGTCCGCAACTACCTGTCGTCCGCGATCGCCAAGACCGGGGCCCGTAACCGGATGGAGGCGCTGCGCGCCGCCGAGCACAACGGCTGGCTCTGAGCCGCCGCGGTCCCGGTCGGCCGGGCCCTGTTTCGTCGGACCTCGGAGTTACGGTTCCCCCATGGCGGTGTCCAAGCACGGTGAGCCGGTCGAGCTGGTGATCGGCGACCATTCGGTGCGGGTGACGAATCCCGACCGGGTGTACTTCCCCGAGGCCGGCGTCACCAAGATTGAACTTGTCCGCTACTACATTGCGGTCGCTGACGGGCTTGTCCGGGCCCTGCACCTGCGGCCGACGACGCTGGAGCGGTGGCCCGGCGGTGTGGTCGAGGGCGCCCAGCTCACCCAGCGCGACGGGGCACCGGGCGACGCGTTCTACCAGAAGCGCGTCCCGAAGAACGCGCCGTCCTATGTGGAAACGGCGCGGATCACGTTCCCCAGCGGGCGCACGGCCGACGAGATCTGCGTGACCGAACCGGCCGTCCTGGCCTGGGCGGCGAACCTGGGCACCATCACGTTCCACCCGTGGCCGGTGCGGCGCGGCGACGTCGACCATCCCGACGAGCTGCGCATCGACCTGGACCCGCAGCCGGGCACCGACTTCGCCGACGCGGTGACCGTCGCCACCGAGACCCACGCGCTGCTCGACGAACTGGGCTGGGTGGGCTGGCCCAAGACGAGCGGTGGCCGTGGCGTGCACGTGTACGTCCGACTCCAGCCGCGGTGGACGTTCACCGAGGTGCGCCAGGCGGCCATCGCGCTCGCCCGGGAGCTGGAGCGACGCCGCCCCGACCTGGTGACCACCGCCTGGTGGAAGGAGCAGCGCGGCGAGAAGGTGTTCGTCGACTTCAACCAGAATGCCCGCGACCGCACGATCGCCTCGGCCTACTCGGCGCGGGCGCGTGCCTGGGCACCGGTCTCCACCCCGCTCGGCTGGGACGAGCTCGCCGACGCCGAGCCGCGTGACTTCACCGTCCGCACGGTGCCCGAGCGCTTCGCGCGCCTCGGTGACCTCTGGGCGGGCATCGACGAGACGGCGCACGATCTCACGCCGCTGCTCGAGTGGTGGGAGCGCGACCTGCGCGAGCACGGCCTCGAGGACATGCCCTATCCGCCGGACCACCCGAAGATGGTGGGTGAGCCGCGGCGCGTGCAGCCGAGCCGCGCGAAGAAACCCCACTGACGGTAGGTCACCCGTAACGATTGACCGCCGGAAACGCGGCACGGTTCGTTACTGTCGACAGCCCGTAACTGCCGCCACGGCAGCGCTCGCGTACCCTGATCCACATACCCGAGGTCCCGTTCCGGTTGCCGTCGGTCAGGGGGGAGTCGGCGCGGTGTGGATTGTTCTGCTCGACCATTCGGCGTCCATGACCGAGCCGTTCGCCGTCGATTCCGCCCGGCCACTGTTCGGCCGGCGCGCAAGTGCACGGCGCGGCGCCGGCCCGCGGCCTTTCCCGCACCTCGCCGGACGTCGCCACGGGCGCTCTCCGGCCGGCTCAGCTACCCCCGATCAGGGCCCTGACCAGGCTGTTCCCGAAAATTCAGTTTCCGGTAAGCACGGTGGCGAGCGACCAGGCTCCAATCAGCACGGAGTGGTTGGCCGGCGCAAGCTCGATGTCGCGGTGGAGAGCGTCGCGAACACGCTGGCCACCCTGCCGCCGGACATGCCGACCGTCCTGGTCGGATTCGTCGACTCCGCCGACGTGGTCTACCAGGGCCTGGCCGGCGAGCGGGCAGCCTTCGAGCGCACGCTGCGCACTGCGGCCCCGACCGGTGCCACCGATCTCGCCGCCGCGCTGGAACGGGCCCGGCTACACGTCGCCGAGCTGGCCGAGAAGCCGCTGTTCGTCCGCCTGCTGCTGGTCACCGACGATCTCACGGCACCAGGGGACCTGCTCCAGGCCGCCTACGACTGCGCGCGTGCCCGCATCACGGTCGACGTCGTCGTGCTCGACCCGTCGCGGAGGGCGAGTGAGATGGCCGGTGCGATCGTCGGTGTCACCGGAGGAACCTGGGAGGCCGCGATGGGTGAGGGTGGCCTGGTGAGCGCCGTCGCCGCCGCCGGCCGGCGCGCCGCGTGGCAGCTCCGGCAGGCCGAGGCGGAGTCCGGCCGGCCGGCCACCCGGCGCCGGAACACCTTCGGCCGCCCACGACCAGCCGCGCCCACCGTGCCCGCGGAGCCGGTAGTGGCGGCGGAGCCCACCATGGCGGCGGAGTCGGTCGTGCCCGCCGATCTGGTAGCGGCGGCGGAGCCCGTTGCGCGGCCCGCCTCCACCGCGGCCTCCGGTACGGCAGTGGCTGGCGCCGCGGCGGCCGGAACCGCTGCGGCTGAGCCGGTGGCGCCGGGCGAGCCGGCAGAGCCGTCGGCGGTGCGGTTCACCACGCGTCATCCCGCGGCCGCCTCCGCGCTCGGGTGGCGGCCGGTCACCGTCGGGGTGCCCGCGGCGCCCGGATCGATTCCGGCCGGGACCGAGCTCGAAATCGCCCCCGCGGTTCCCCATCTGCGTTTCCGGCCACCGCGGATTCCCGTCGTATGGGGGCCGGAGCCGGAGACGGCCTCGTTCGAGGTCATCCACGCGCCGGGCGACGGCGGCGATGAGAGCTGTCGCGGGCATGTCCAGATCAGCCTCGACGGCCTTCCCGTCGCACGGATTCCGCTGGATCTCGCCGTCTCCACCGCCGCGGACCCGTCGACAACGCCGGTGACGGTGACAGGCTCGGCGCCGATGTTCCGCGAGATCTACGGTTCCTACGCGTGGGCCGACATCGACATCGCCCGCCGATTCCGGGAGATCTACCGGGCGCTGGGCATCACCCTGTTCATGGACGTCCTCGACGTCGACGGGGCCCGGGAGTGGAAACCCGAACTCGAGGCGGCGATCGAGCGCGCCGACCTTTTCGCGCTCTTCTGGTCCCCGGCCTCCGCGGCGGCGGACTACGTGGAGAAGGAATGGCGCCGGGCGTTGGAGGTCGCCGCGAACCGCCGACCGGAGGGCGTGTTCGTCTTCCCGTTCCAGTGGTCCCGGCCGGTACCCGAGCCGCCGCTGCCGCTCGTGGATCTCCCGTTCCGGCAGGTCGATCGCTGGTCCACCGCGCTGGACCGCCTCGCGAACCTCGCCCGGGCGGGTACAGGCGCGGGCCCTGGCGCCGCGGGTGCCCGTGCCGGCGCCGCCGCGGACGCCGCTCCCGTCCCGCCGGGCCCGACCGTGTCCGGCGGTCCGCGCGGTCCGCGCGGCCCGAACGGCCCGAACGGCCCGAACGGCTCGAGCGGCCCGGGCCACGCGAGCGGTCCCGGCGGCGAGGCGGCCGATCGGCGCGACGCGGGCACGGTGCCGCGGCGGGTGGACGTCACCTTCCCGGTCTTCTCGCTCGTCCCGGCGCTGTCGAGCGGCAACGTCGAACGGATCGGGGAGTCGCTGCGCACGGTCGTGCCGTTCCTGGAGGATCTCACCGGCCTGCGCTACTACCCGCCGCCGACCTACGTCACCGACGACACGACGGTCACCAGCCTGCGCCGCAACTGCGAGCCGGACGCACGGCACCTCGCGGACGAGAACACCGGTGACATCCTGCCCGGCGTCCTCGACGTCGAGGACGAGGCGGTGACCGGCCGCGTCCGCGAGCTTCTGCTGATCTTCCACTCCCACGTGTTGGACGTCGGGCCCGGCACCGATCTTGAACACGTTCGGCGGGAGGCGGCGGGCGGCTTCGTGCGCAACGCCCGCCGCTACCTGGCGGGGCAGCCCACGGACCTCAGTGACGGCCCCGAGCCCCCGACCGGCCCCGAGCCGCCCCTGATCTGGCGCCAGCGTTGCGCCGAGGACTTCCCCAGCTTCGCCGGTCTGTACTGCGAGCTGGTCACCCGCTACGTCGACCGACACATCCGGGCGAACTCGCGTAATCGCATCGACCCCGAGGTACGCGCCAGGCTGGTCGCCGAGCTGGGGCCGCGCGCCGCGGGGGCGATCGAGCGTTCGGTGGGCGGCGTGGCCGTCGACCCGCCGGTCGACCACGCGTTCCGGGCCCGGCTCGTGGCGGCGCTGGAGGATCTCCGGCTGCTGCTCGACACCCGGGAGCGGGTCGTCTCCGACTACCTGCGCTCCGGCGCGCCCGCCTTCGGTGTCTTCCGGCACACCGGCGGGGCGGGGCGGTTCGGGCGCTCCGGCATGCTCGTGCCGACGTCCGCGCCGGCCGTGCTCATGGGGGCCGGTGCCTTCGGTCGGATCGCGGCCTCGCTGCGTGGCGACGCGGTCGTGGACGAGCCGACCTGGGACCGGGCCGCCGCGTTCTGCGAGATGGCGCTGGTGCACGAGCACGCCCACGCGGCGATCGCCACCGGCCTGGACGACCACGGTGCCCGGGCCGGTGCGGCCGGCACACCCGCGTGGACGGCGGCCTCCCGGCTGAACGAGGCTCTGGCGGCGTGGACGCAGCGGCACTTCTACCGCCGTGACCCGCGGATGTGGGACGAGTGCGCCCGCTACATCCGGTCGGGCTCGCTGCGGTCCTGGCCATACCGCGGGGCCGACGTACTGGAGGAGCGATACGAGGCCGAGGGGGTCGAGGTCGTCCGCCGCTTCGTCCGGCTGCTGCGCGACTCGCCGGAGGCCGCGCAGGCCCAGTTCGACCTGCTGCTCGCCCGCTGACGGGCTCGGCAACCAGCCGTCCCGGCCCGCGCTCAGCGCAGGTCGGGGCACACCCCCCAGGAACCGTCGAACGACTCGCCCGGCTCGAGCACCCGCAGCCCGTCGCCGCTGTTGAACGCGTTCGCCGGGGAGGTCATCGGCTCGACGGCGATGCTGCGCCGCCGCTGGCCGGGGGGGAAGGTGTCCCCGGTGAACAACTGGACGTAGGGCCAGGCGGCGTCCTGCCAGATCGTCAGGGTGCCACCGGCCGCGGCGAGCGTAACGCGGGCCCGGCCGTCCGCCGCCCGCTCGAGATCGGTGAAGCAGGTGTCGAGGATCAGCCCGCCCAGCGGGCGGGGGTCGCGCAGGTCGAACGGCCCGCCGGCGACGTCCTCGGCGCCGACGGGGATGAGGCGCTCGTCGGTCAGCAGGCGGGTCGCCGCGGGCACCGTGACCGTCATGTCGTCGGCCGGTGCGGGTGATCCGTCCGCGCCGGCGAGGACGAAGTACGGGTGGGCGCCCATGCCTACCGGCGCCGCGGTGTCGCCCAGGTTCGTCGCGGTGAGTGAGACGGTCAGCCCGTCGCCGTCCAGCCGGTACAGGGCGGTGAAGGCGACGGTGAACGGGTACCCCGACTGGGCGCGCAGTACGACCTGGGCCCGCGCCGCGCCCGCGTCCAGGCGTTCGAGCTCCCAGCCGAGCCAGCGGGTCAGGCCGTGGCTGGCGTTGCCCAGCGCCACCTCGTTCACCGGGAGCTGGTGGCTCGTCCCGCGGAAGGTGTAGCGGCCGGCGGCGACCCGGTTCGGCCACGGCAGCAGGAGCTGCCCCCGGCCGCGGCTGGCCATCTCCCCGGGGCCGTAGCCGTCGAGCACCGTGACGGCGCCGACCCGGTAGTCGCGCAGGCCGCCGCCGACCTCGGTGACCACCGCGCGGCTCTCGCCGTGGACCAGCTCGAGCTGGCGCCCGGACGGTGCTGTCGTCTCCACCGCACTGCCTCCGTCCCCGTGGCTGCCCGCACGCCCGTGGCCTGGCGCCACGGGACCGGATGGCCCGGGTCCATCATCGCGATGGCACCCGCCGGCGTCGCGTCGGGCGTCGGCGGTGCCGGGTGGGCCTTCTCACGGGCGAGCGACGCCACAGCATCGCGCCGCCCCGCCACCGGCGAGGCGCATGGTTACGCGCCCGGGACGATCTCTCCCCCGCCACCGGCCGCCAGGATTACACTTTCGTCTTGTTTATCGGTGTTTCGGGTGGCGCTCGGTGTCTCGGTGGTCTGTGCACCGGAAAAGATGAGTGTCCGGATTATTGTGGACGACCCCACTAACGGCGGATTGGTCGATTATCTGCCGTTCTAGGGTGTTCAAATGACCGACAGGCCCGAGAAGCTCGCCGGGTTCGTGGGACTTCTCGCGCGTTGCTGTGCCCGCTACCGATGGCTCGTCCTGGCGGCCTGGTTGGTCGCCCTTGTTCCCGCCGTCCACTACATCCGGGACGGGGGCGCCCGGTACACCCAGGAAGTCGCCCCCGCCGGTTCGGAATCCGCGCGGGCGATGGATGGTGTCGCGCGGGCCTCACCCGGCCGACATCTTCCCGACGTCGAGACGATCGTCGTCCGGGCCCGCCGCGGCACAGTTGACGGCGGCCGCGCCCGTGACCGGATCACCGCCCTGGTCGCGGAGGTCGGCCGGCTGCCCGGCGTCACGTTCGTCGCCGACCCGGCGGGGCCGCTGGGCACCGCCACCGCCGGAGTGGACCCGATCAGCGCCGACCGGCGCACCGCGCTGATCTCCGTCCTGATGGACGGCGGCGCGCTCGAGCCCGACCTCGACGACGTGCACCGGGTCGTCGAGGCCTCCCGCGCCTACGACGGCCCGGAGCTGCAGGTCGAGGCGTCCGGGTCGGGTGCCACCATGATCGGGTCAGCGCAGCTCTCGTTGGCCCCGCTCGTCGTCGCCGCGTTCGCCGCGCTCGTCCTGCTCGGCGTCACGCTACGGTCCCGGCTGGGCATGCTGGTGTGCCTGCTGCCGGCGGCGGTCTGCACCCTGCTGGCGGTCGCCGTCACCGCGCGCCTGTCGCACACCACCCAGCTGCCGCCGTTCGCTCCCGTCACTGCCGCGGTCCTGGCGTTCGGGACGTGCCTGGGCAGCGCGGTGGTGGTCGTGCACCGGGCCCAGTCGGCCCTGCTGAGCGGGCAGAACCGGCTGCAGGCCGCCGCGTCGGCGACGACGTCCACCGGCGCGGCGGTGGCCGTCGGTGGCCTGGGCGTGAGCCTCGCCCTGCTCGCGGTCGCCGCGCTCGGGCTGAGCGGGTTCGGTGGCCTGGCGCTCGCCGCGTCGGGGGCCGCCGCGCTGGCCGTCCTGGTCGTCCTCACCCTGCTGCCGGCGCTGGTCGCCGCCGGCGGGGTGCGGCTGCTCGGCTGGGCCGAACGGCACTACCTGGCGATGGCCGGCGCCGGCCTGGCGCGGCGGCCCGGTGTGCGCTCCTGGTGGGCCGCGCAGGTCGGCCGGTACCCGGCGCTGGTCGTCGTCGCGGCCGGGGTCCTGCTGATGTCGCTGGCCAACCAGACCGACGGGCTTCGCCTCGGCGGTGGCGACGCGGGCACCGACCCGACCTCGATGACCACCCGGCGCGCCTACGACCTGATCAGCGAGGGCTTCTTTCCCGGTCTGAACGGCCCGATCCTGGTGGCCGTCGACCGCGGTGACCCCAGGAGCGTGCCGGGCGGGGGACGGATCGTCCAGCCCGGGGAGGTCGCTGCGGTGCTGCGCGCGACCCCGGGCGTGCGCACCGCCGCGGTGTCACTGGACGACCCCCGCCTCGGGCCGGCCATCGTGCGCGTGCTGCCCGCCGCCGCTCCGCGCAGCCCGCAGGCCAGCGACCTGGTGCGACGGATGCGCGATGACGTGCTGCCCACGGCGCTGCGCGGCAGTGTCACCAACGCCGCCGTCGGCGGGCCCACCGCGATGTTCGACGACGCCGCGAGCAGCTTCCGCTCGACCCTGCCGCTGTTCCTGGCCGTCGTGCTGCTCACCATCGGCCTCGTGACGTTCGCGGTCGCCGGGTCGATACCGCTCGCCGCCGTGCTCGGCGCGGCCGCCGTGCTGAGCGTGCTGGCCTCCGCCGGCATGCTGCGCGTGTTCTTCCAGGACGAGGAGATCGCGCGCCGCCTCGGTGTCATCACCAGCCCCGCCGAGCCGTTCGTGCTCGTGCCGATCATGCTCGCGGTCTTCGGGCTGGCCCCGGGGATGAACCTGGTCCTGCTCACCCGGCTGCGTGCGGGCGGCGGCGCCGATCCGGCCGGCTCCGGCACCGGCCGTGGGGGAGCGCTGCGGGGCATCGGTCGGGCCTTCGCCCGGCGCCGGGACGGCGCCCGGCCCGACCCGATCCGCGACGGCCGGGACGCCGTCCGCCGTGGCCACGCCGACCTGGGGCATGTGGTGCTGACGATGAACTTCGTGATGCTGTTCGTGTTCCTCGCGATCGCGGCGCAGCCGTCCCGGACGCTGAAGATGCTCGGGTGCGGCCTGGCGATCGGGGTCGCCGTGGACGCCGTCGTGCTGCGCGCCGCCATCCTGCCCGCGTCGGTGCACCTGGGGCAGCGATGGCAGGGTGATCGCGCGCTGCGCCGCAGACAGGGCGCCGCGGCCAGGGCCGCCGAGCCCGAGGCGGCGACCGTGGCCAAGGCGTCCGCCGCCCATCGGTAGTCGTTTCATAATCGTTCCCGGGGTGAACTTCCCTGGGACGAACTGTCCCCGGGGTGAATTGTCCCGGGGCGGCGATCTCCCAGGTTTCCGGTAATACTCCTCGCGTACTTGTCCGCCGTACGGGGAGGAGATTCATCGGTGGCTGCCAAGGATCTGAACAAGATAAAGAAGGCGATGGGCCCGGTCGGGTTGGTCACCCCGGCCGGAGCACAGGCCGGTGTGCGTGCGCCAAAGCCCGACATGGAATGGAAGGTCCAAGGTGGTACGGCCCGGGTCTGGCTCGGGGTCGGGAACAAGGGACTGGTTCGCCCCGTCCTGCTCGCCGACGGCTTCAACATGGGGCCGACGGATTTCGACTGGCTGTGGGAGGGGCTCGACGGCGATCCGTTCCGTTTCCTGACCGAGCTGCGTGAGCGCGGCCAGGACGTCGTCCTGATCGGTTTCGACGAGCGCAGCGCGTCGATTCTCGACAATGCCAGGACCGTCACCGAGGTCATCTTCCGTGCCATCGGCGAGCGGCAGGGCGACCAGCCGCTGACCGTCGGCGGGTTCAGCATGGGCGGTCTGGTCACCCGCTACGCCCTCGCCAAGCTCGAGATGGAGCGGATGGACCACCAGACGGCGCTCTACCTGTCCTTCGACAGCCCGCACCGCGGCGCGTCCGTGCCGATCTCCCTGCAGGCGATCGCGCACATCCTCGCCCCGATCAACGACGCGTTCTCGGCGCAGGTCAACAGCCCTGCCTCCCGGCAGCTGCTCTGGCGGCACATCGAGAACGCCGACGACCAGCCGCGCGTCGATCCCCTTCGCGCGGAGTTCCTGAAGGCCCTGGAGCGGGTCGGCGGCTGGCCGCAGCGGCCCCGCAAGATCGGTGTCGCCAACGGCGTGGGCGACGGCCGGCGCAACGGCATCGCGCCGGGTGTCGAGGCGCTGCGCTGTACCGGGCCGTACTTCAAGGACACCGTCCTGTACACGCAGGCCGGCGGCCGCGACCGAATCGTCGCCGAGTTCCGTGGCCTGTTCGGGGAGAAGGACATCACCACGAACGACTTCCCCGACATCGACGGCACGCCCGGCGGCACCCTGGACTCGTTCGGCATTCTCGCGGACGCGCTCAAGGACGCCGGCGAGGGCGTGGACGTCGCACACCGGATCGTGTGCTTCGTGCCGTCCGTCAGCGCGGTCGCGGTCCGCGGCGTCGAGACGAACGACGATCTCTACACCGACATCGACGCCCTGGCCTCGTCCGAGAGCGAGCTGGACGAGTTCCTGTGCTCGTCGCGTGCCACGGCGCATTCGGCGATGACCGAGCAGCTCGGTAGGTGGGTCATCGACCGCATCGTGCGGTGACCCGGGCGCGGGCGGGCGGGGGGGAGGGCCCCCCCCCCCCGGCGCCCGCCGCCCCAAACCGCAAACCCCAATAGCCCCCAGCCCGCAGAAGAAAGGGC